>CAKXAF010000162.1 GCA_934869045.1 uncultured Nitrososphaerota archaeon
CCCCAAGCTGTCCACCGTCTGTCCCACCCGATGAAAAAAGGCGCGGGACTGGCTGTCCTTGCCGTAGCAGTTGCCGTTGAAAAGCAGATTGAGGGCAATCCCGGCGCTGGAAAGGGCCTGAAGGTCTTCCGCTTGACGCGCCTGGGCCTCCCATTCCGTCAAATCCCCGCTTTGGAACATGGTCCCCCGCCCGCTGGCAAAGCTTCCCCAGGAAAAATACACTTCGTAGAGCCGGTCCTTCTGACGGAGCAGCTCCTCCAGAAAATCCGAAGACGGCCGCATTTGATAACCCGCCATGAATTTCATACCATCACTTCTTTTTCCAAAGTTTTTCCACGTTTTTAAAAAGTCAAATAGCTTCTGCTTATATCTTGATTATACGATAAAAATGTCTTATAATAAATAGAAGAACAACACATTAAACTTTTTAAAACAAATATTATCTGATACAAATAATGGAGCGTCTTATGAATGGTCCCCGCCTATTGCCTTTCGTCCGCTACGCGGAAAAAACAGATTTTCTTCCAAACCGTGATTTCACCTATGCTTACGATTGCCGTCTTCTGTATTGTTTAAGCGGAAGAGGCACGCTTTCCTTCTCCGACAGTATCCATCCGCTGGTTCCGGGAACTCTCTGCCTCTATCCGGCCGGCACCCGCTATCTCCCCTGCAGCGCGGAGGAAGATCCTATGCAGTTCATCATTTTGAATTTTGACTACTATGACAGCCATTCTGGGCAGGAAGGACCTTTTGAACCGGTCATGCAGGAAAACTTCGTGCCCCACCGGGTGATCGGCACCTGGCGGGATACACGGGAGCTCAGCTTTACCCAACCCCAGGTGCTGCCTGGTTTTCAGAGTGTGGAAAACGAGCTGCTGGATATCGTCCACGAATGGCAGATCAAAAAGCTGCACTGTCAGGAAATTGTCTCCTCCTTACTGGCGCTGGTACTGTACCGGGTGCTTCAGCGGGCATCTGCAGGTCCCCAGGGCAGCCAGCGAGCTGACGAGCTTCTGGATTTTATCCACGTCCACTACTCCCAACACCTGGATTACAACGTTATCGCAGAACATCTGCACTACCATCCCTACTACCTCAATTCTCTAATGAAAGCCCGGACTGGCCAGTCGCTGCACCGGTACATCATGAACTATCGGGTACGGGAGGCCTGCCGCCTTCTTACTTCCACCCAGGATTCCGTCGGGGAGATTGCTCGGGCGGTGGGATTCGAAAACAAGGATCATTTTTCCACCTGTTTTAAAAAGGCAATCGGCGTTTCTCCGCTGCAGTACCGGAAGGGCCATAACATCTGATCACGGCATCTAAAAGAGCGTCCCGCGCATATTGTGCGGGACGCCCTTTTCTGCAGCAAAAAGTCCGATTCGCTTTTTCAAAAAATCCCGGGATGGAGGGGCGCCGCGCGTCCAAAAAGGAAGGCGGCTTATTGCGTCTGCACCGGCTTTTTTTCCCCGGCTTCCCCTTTGTGGAACTCTCCGGCCCACTCAAACCCCTTTTTCGCCATCACTACGGCAATGATCTCGTTGACCACAGCAGCTGCCGCGATAGTCCCCTGTACGATTTTGGCACAATCCGGTGCGGAGCCGCTTAATACTGAGGCCGCAATCCCCGTAAACACCAGGGAGACACCCGAATGGGGAAGCAGCGTTAATCCGAGGTAGTTCCGGACAGTTTTCGGCGACTTTGTAACCGACGCACCGAAAAACGCGCCAAAATATTTGCCCAGCGCACGCGAAATGATGTAAATTGCCGTAAATAATCCCGCACCTAAAACCAAATGGTAATCCAGCGGCGCACCGAGATTCAGGATTACCAGAATCAATGCGATGCCCAAAATCGGGTTAAAGCCCTGCATGATCTGCTGCAGCCGTTTCTCCGAAACCATGTTGGAAAAAGTTGCGGAAAATGCCATGCCGATGAGCATAAAGTTGAGCACCGGCTGGGGAAAAAACTGATTGCACACAAATCCCACCCCGGATGCCGTGAGAATGGACGCCAGAAGAAGGGCAAGCGTCGCCGAAGCACTTCGTTCCTTTTTCAGCAGGAGCCCGGCCAAAAATCCAACAGCTGCGCCGATCACCAGCGGCAGCAGCACCACCAGCGCAATTGCATAGGCCGGGATCTCCCCTGCTGACAGATTTCCGGCGACCACGGCAATCGTTGTAAAAAAGACGATACAGCCCACGATATCGTCCAGTGCCGCCATCGGAATCAGGGTATCCGTAACCGGCCCCTTGGTCTTGAACTCCCGCACAATCGAAAGTGCCGGAGCCGGAGCGGTGGCCAGCGCAATGCCGCCGAAAATGAAGGCCAGGTAAATGGGAATATCCGAAATCCAGAAGACAACGCCAAAGACCAGCGACACCATCAAAAATGTACCCAGAGACTGCGTCAGCGTTGTGATTACAATGGAGCTTCCGGACTTTTTGATCTTTCTCCAGACCAGTTCCGTGCCGATCATCAGCCCAACGCCGCACTCCAGAATATGCAGGATGCTGTTATACCAAACAGCCTCGAGCAGTGCATCATTTATTAAAGCAAGGGCATGGGGACCTAAGACCATCCCTGTTATCAGCCAGCCTAAGATAGAGGGCAGTCTCAGCTTTGCAACCAGTCTGCCTGCTAAAAACGCAATCAAAACCGCCGCAATCAGCCGAAGAACCATTCCGATCACTCCTGTCCTCTCCTTTCCGCAATTCCGTACAGCATAAAATCCACCAGCTTTGCCAACCGCTCCTCATGATCCGCCATAATGGTTTGAAAATCCTTTCCGGCGTAAGCCGGGCTGCTGTAGTAACCGTTGAACATCTCCTGCATCATTTCGTAATAGTCCAGCGCATCCGCTTCCGTGACTCCATCCCGCAGCGTCAGCCCAGACAGAGCCGACTGGTAAATTTTTTTGTTAAATGCATCGAACTCCCGTTTACAAGTCCGAATCTCAGCGGCCAGTTCTGGCGGCGGCTGAAGCACCGCTTCAAAAAAGATGCGGGCACACAGGGGATGTTCCGCAAAATACCGAAACCGGAGTTCCATGCAAACCTGCAGGCCCCCTGTCTCAGCCTGTTCCCCGAGATACGCCATCAGGCCGGTGAAGCACTGATCCACGCAGGCAAGATACAGCGTGTCTTTCCCGCTGAAATTGTGGTAAAAGAGGCCCTTTGAGATTCCACCCTCGCCGCAGATCGCGTTCAAAGTCGTACCTGCGTAGCCCTTGACGCCAAATTCCCGCATTGCCGCCTTGATAATTCGCTCCCTTGTCAGACTGGTTCGTTCCTCTTGTTTCATGAATATCAACCTCAAATCAAAATATAGACCAATCAGTCTATATTATACAATAACAGACCAATCGGTCTATTAATGAGCTGAAAATTTTTTGTTAATAAAATAGGCAATTGGCTCCTCGTTCACCATTCATAGACGGATACAGCCAGTTCCACATTCGGAAGCGGGGCAGCTCGCCCGCTCAGAACCCAGCACCTCCCCAACGCAACCATTCCTAAGGGGCGGAACGAATCCTCCAGCCAATGGAGGAAATGGGAAAAAGCAAAACGCTGCACATACCAAAACACTCCGGCAGCCTCTCTTTTTAGAAGAGCCCTGCCGGAGTGTTTTCGATTCGTCCTTCCGTGCCGGATTTTTTCAAGGTACTACTGCTGGCGCATATCCTGTCCGCGGTAAGCGGAGGGCGCGGCGGAATAGTATTTTTTAAATACCCGGTAAAAGGTGTTGACTGCGTTAAACCCGCTGGCTGCGGCAATGGCAGCAACCGGCAGCTCCGTTTTTTTGATAAGCTCCATGGCATGCTGGATCCGCAGCTGCTCCACATACTCGTTCAGCGTCCGGCCCGTGTGCTCCCGAATCAGTTTATACACGTATTTTTCCGAGATATTCAGTTCCCTGGCAATTGTATCCGCATAAAGAGTATTGTCTGAAAAATGCTGCTGGATATAGGTCAGCAGCCGCTCCTTCAGCCCCTGATTGTTGCTTTGGCGGCGTTCCTTCAAGGTCTGGCATATTTGCATACAGACATTCAGCAGTTCCCGGAACAAAACCCGGACAGGCCGGCCGGAGCCAGGGTCTGGGAGGAGATAATCCTCTTTGTGCAGCCGCTGGTCGATCAGCACATTGTGGACGACATAGCAGAGAACCGTGTACGTTTCCTGCACCATCTCTGGTATGCCGCCATTTTCGGAAAGATTATTTTCCACCCTGCCGAACAGCGCGGCGATCGCGTCTGTTTCCCCCGCCAGGATCAGCTCATACAGCTGCTGGAGAGCCGTAAAGTCCACCATTTTGTTTTCCGGCGCCGCGGCCTGCTGGTAGTAATGGATCACCGGATCCTGCCCGGTCGTGGCAACCGCAAACGTCAGGGAAAAGCGCGCCTGCTCATAAGCGGTACGGACATTCTCCACGCCCTGAAATTCGCTGCTTACCCCGACCTCCACGCCGGAACGGCAGAGAAGCCGGAAGTTTTGCTGCACAGTGGCTGCCAGCTCTGCAAATAGCTTTTCGCCGTCCCGCTCACAGGAAAACAGCACCGCCGTACTTTGCCGGTCGATCTGCCCGAGAAGGTACATGCCATACATATGATGGAGCAGGGAGGCCGACAGCAGCAGGGCATAAGGATCCTCCAGCGGCTCCTCTGGCTGCTCCTCCCCATCCGGGCGGAAAAACAGGGCAACCCGGTACCGGCCAGCCGCCAGAGGCAGCTTTTCCGCACAGAACAGCCGGTCACTTTGGGTAAAAACGCTTCCGGCCAGCAGGCGGATATATAAATTCACCTGAAGAGTCTCCTCCATATCCTGTATCTGAGCGGTCAGGACCTGATTGCTGACATTGTAGTGCTGCAGGGTGTTTTCAATACAGGCGTATTCATTGCTTTTCCGGGTCATGGAGTTCAGATCAATGCCGTTTGACCGGACGATCCGGCGAACCGGCGCATAACTGTACCTTGCAAAAAAGATAGAGATGATCCCGCCGAAAACCGTGGCGCAGAATATGTAGAAAACGATCATCTGCCGAACCGGTCGGATGCTGTCCTGAAAGTACTGCTCCGGGATCGCCAAAACTGCCTGGCTGTTGATCATGGGAAGATCCACGGTCATCGCCGTGTATGTCTGCCCCTTCCACCGGACATCGTCGATGCCTTCTTCCCGGGGCAGAAGGGCCTGCGGCATTCCATCCGCCGCGTTCTGCTCAAAAACGACGGTATCTCCGTTGGAAATTATGCAAAATACATGGGAGGGATTGTTTGTCAGATGAAAAAGCTCCCGGATCTTCTCCCGGGAAATGATGCCGCAGATATAGGCGGAGGAACCCGCAGAGCGAGTGACGACTGTGACCGCCGCATCCAGAAAACAGTCTCCTGCGGTGGATTTCGTCATGAGAAGATCGGAAGGAGGAAGAAAGGAAATCCCAATGGGCGCAGCCTCCAGGCCGGCCTGAAGCGCTTCCGGCGAAAGATCCGAATAGCGGAGGAAGCTGGTGAAGGCGATCTCCCGGTTTTGCAGGATTTGATTGTTGCTGATGATCAGCTGATTCCGCGAGAAATAGAGAAATCCGCCGGAAAGGAGCGGGTTGGCGGCCACCATTTTCCCAAACTGCCGCTGCACGGCCTGCATTTTGATGCTCTTCTCGCCTGGAAATTCTGGGGAAGAGTAGAGCCGCAGCTCCTGGTAATCATAGTTTGAAGAAAAGATCGTGTGAAGGGACAGGAGCTGCTGCAGGTTTTTCTCAAAATTTTGGGCGCTGGACGCAAGCGTGTGCCTTTGTTCAGAAACGATATTCTCTTTGGAAACATCCAGAGCTTTGTAATAGATCGGAAAGCATACCAAAAGAGTGGCGGCGCAGATACAAAAATAGGTCAGCAGAAATTTGTAGAGCACAGAACGATATTTGGCCACGGTTTCCCCATACTCCCTTCCTTTTCGTGAAGTTTACTGGAAAGTGTAGTTTTATTATACTGTAACATCACATAAATCACAATCTATTTTCCGGGAAAAGCAGGAGAATGATACAAATTGAGAGGTTTTTTTAAAAATGGAACATCCATATGTTACCAAATGGGATACCCGATAAAAGGTTGGGTCTGTTTTTATATGGGATTTTATGCTATAACAAAGTCAGAAACGTTCGCCGTTTCCAGCAGACTGACAGCTTGTACGGATTCATCTCATCAACAGGCTGCATTCATTTTTTCATCTATTTTACTTTTTGGGAGGTCATACTATGATGTTCAAAAAAGCGCTCACTTTCCTAATGGCCGCGGCACTTTGCTGTTCAGCTTTTGCAGGATGCGGGCAGGAAGCGGAACCATCCTCCAACATCGCCGAACCTCAGACATCCAGCTCTTCGGAAGGAAACTCCCTGTTAAACGAGCCGGGAGTC
>CAKXAF010000163.1:0-5637 GCA_934869045.1 uncultured Nitrososphaerota archaeon
CTCTTAATCCGCGGGCCTCAGCTGGAGACCCAAAACCTTCGTCTGTTGAGATTGGCGGTGATTCCATGTTTCCTTTGAAATGGGTTTGGGAAAACCTCAAGGGATACCGGGGCAAGTATATCCTGGCAATATGCTTGGTGATTTCTACTTCGCTGATGAACCTCGCGAACCCCTTAATTTCCCAGCAGATCATCGACCGGGTGCTGATGCCTCCTGAAGGCGTTCAACCAGAGATCAGCGCGCTGGTCCCCTTGGTGGTGCTGATGATCGGTTTTACGCTGCTGCGCACAGGGATTGGCTATTTGATGGTCATTACCTTTGAAAAAGCCGGCATCCTGGTGGCAACGAAAATCCGCAGCTACATTTACCGGAACATGCAGAAGCAGGACATGAGCTTTTACGATCGCAACCGCACCGGAGACCTGATGACCCGGCTGACCGGCGATATCGATGTCGTCCGGTACGTTACGGCCTATTCCGTCCGGATCGCGATTGATTCTGCGGTGGCGTTTATCGCGGTGCTGATTTACTTTCTGCGCACGGACGTCATCTTTACACTCATCCTTTGCTGCCTTTTCCCGGTGCTCTTCGGGATTACATACACCTATTCCCGCAAGGTGCGGCCCTACTACGCTGAACAGCGGGAGCGCCTGTCGGTGATGAATTCCCGCGCCCAGGAGAATATCGCCGGAAACCGGGTGGTCAAGGCCTTCGCGAAAGAGGCCTATGAGATCAGCCTGTTCGATAAAAAAAACAAGGACTATCACGACGCCAGCATCGGGGTCAGTTTTTTCTGGCTGAAATATTTTCCGGCCATTGAAATGACCGCCCAGGCCATGTCCATCGTCGTTCTGTGTCTGGGAAGCCTGTTTGTCATCAACGGTCGGATCACGGTAGGCCAGCTGATGGCTTTTTCCGGGCTGGTCTGGACCTTTGCAAACCCCATCCGCAACCTGGGCCCGCTGCTCAACGACGTTCAGCGTTTCATGACCAGCGCCTCCAAGGTCATCGAGCTTTATTACACCCGGCCGACCATTGTCAATCGTTACGGCTGTCGGGCAACCGGCGAGCGTCTGGAAGGCGATATCCGCTTTGAGGACGTCAGCCTGTCTCTGGCGGGACACCCGCTTCTGAAGCACATTAATCTGCACATCAAGCCGGGCGAGACGGTAGCGGTCATGGGAAACACCGGATCGGGCAAGACCCTGCTGATGAACCTGATCCCCCGGCTTTACGATGTCACTTCCGGCTCGCTGAAGATCGATGGCCTGCCCATCAAGGAGTGGGATCTTCATACCCTGCGGCATAATATCGGTATGGCAACACAGGATGTGTTCCTATTTTCGGATACCGTCGACGGCAACATCGCCTATGGTGATTCCGGCATGAGCGAGGAGCAGACCCGGCATTACGCGGAAATTTCCGCCGCGGACTTCATCGACAAGATGGAAAACGGCTTTGACACCATTGTCGGCGAACGGGGCGTCGGACTCTCAGGCGGCCAGAAGCAGCGGATTGCCCTGGCCCGGGCCCTGGCAATCCGGCCGGCCATCCTCATCCTGGATGACACCACCTCCGCCGTTGACATGGAAACCGAGCATTTCATCCAGGAGAGCCTGGATAACCTGGACTTCCCCTGCACCAAGATTATCGTGGCCCAGCGGATTTCCACCACTCGCCGTGCCGACCGGATCATTGTTCTCAAGGACGGCGAAATCTCTGAGGTCGGCACCCACGACGAGCTGGTGAAGCTGGGCGGCTATTACACGGAAATCTGTACCCTCCAGGAAGCGATTGGAGGTGAGGACTGATGGCAGTACGCAACAAGTACGATGTGGACGAGACACTGGAAACTCCTTTTAGTCTGAAACACTTTAAACGGGCTGCGGTCTATGCCAAGCGGCATACCCGGAAAATGCTTCTGGCCATGACAGCCAGCATGGTTGCCGCGCTGTCGTCGCTGGTTTATCCGATGATCCTGCAGCGGGCCTTTGACGTGGTCATTCCTTCCAAGGATTACACCCAGCTGGGCCTTCTCACCGCGGTGACAATCCTGACCATTATCCTGAGCATCGTGATGACCACCATCCGCGCCCGAATCATGACCCGGGTGGGCCAGGATATTATCTACGATATGCGCAAGGACCTCTTTGACCATCTGCAGAAACTGCCGTTTGCTTTTTACGACAGCCGTCCCCACGGCAAGATTCTCACCCGCGTCATCCATTATATCAACAATGTCTCGGATATGCTGTCCAATGGTATTATCAACTTTATCATGGACATCTTCAACCTTTTGTTCATCGCGATCTTCATGTTCTTTGTTAACGTAGAGCTGTCGCTGATCATTATCGCCGGCGTGCCGGTCTTCGTGCTGGTGATCATGCTCATCAAGCCGGCTCAGCGCCGCACCTGGCAGAAGGTTTCCAACAAGGGTTCCAACATGAATGCCTACCTCCAGGAAAGCCTGGATGGGGCCAAGATCACGCAGCTGTTTACCCGTGAGGAGCAAAACGCCGGGATTTTCGATCGGCTGAACATGGACTACTTTCATCTCTGGAATAAGGCCCAGCGGATCTCAAACTGCGTGTGGGTGACGGTTGACAATGTGACCACCTGGGTGGTCGGCGCTATGTACATCGTAGGTGTGCTGGTTATGAATCCCACGGCTTCTTTCGGCACCATCGCCGCTGTATCCAACTACGCCTGGCGTTTCTGGCAGCCGCTGCTGAACCTCTCCAACCTGTACAACACCTTTATCAACGGCATTGCCTATCTGGAGCGCATTTTCGAGATGATCGACCAACCGGTGGACATCGACGACGCGCCAGACGCCGCGGAACTACCAAAAATCGAGGGCCGCGTAACCTTTGATCATGTGACCTTTGCCTACGAGCCGCCCCGAAACATTTTGGAGGACGTGTCTTTTGACGTGAAGCCCGGCGAGAGTATCGCACTGGTCGGACCTACGGGTGCAGGAAAATCCACCATTGTCAACCTGATTTCCCGGTTTTACGACCTGACCGGTGGGCGGATCCTGATCGACGGTCATGATATCTCCAAGGTGACGCTGCACTCCCTGCGGTCCCAGATGGGAATCATGCTACAGGACAGTTTTATCTTCTCCGGCACCGTTCTCGACAACATCAAGTATGCCCGTCTGGATGCTACGGATGAGGAAGTCCGACAGGCTTGCCGGACGGTCTGCGCCGACGAGTTTATTCGGGAAATGGAAAAGGGCTACCTTACCGAGGTCAACGAGCGCGGTTCCCGGCTCTCTCAGGGACAGCGGCAGCTGATCTCTTTTGCCCGAACCCTGCTGGCCGATCCGAAGATCCTAATTCTCGACGAGGCTACCTCCTCCATCGATGCCAAGACCGAGCGGATGGTCCAGACGGCGCTCAACGAGCTGCTCAAGGGGCGTACCTCCTTTATCATTGCGCACCGGCTGTCCACCATCAAAAACTGCGACAAGATCATGTACATCTCCAATAAAGGCATTTCTGAGTGCGGTTCCCACGAGGAACTGATCGCGAAAAAGGGCGATTACTATAAGCTCTACACCGCGCAGCGCACAGGAAGCCTGGGTCAATTGTAATCCGAAAGCACAAAAAGCCAGCCGGCAGGATTTGGAAAAAATCCCGCCGGCTGGCTTTTTGCGCTTGGGAAACCTGCTGTTGCCGTTTCCAGTATTCATCCGGGGCGCCACGCCGGTTTCCGAGTGGAACCGCCGGATAAAGGAACAATAGCCCGGCT
The DNA here is from genome assembly GCA_934869045.1 of uncultured Nitrososphaerota archaeon. GTDB lineage: Bacteria > Bacillota > Clostridia > Oscillospirales > Ruminococcaceae > Merdivicinus. Next base: position 3,757 of record CAKXAF010000163.1, read on the forward strand.
GCCGCGCCAATCCCGCTGATAATTGTATGGAATAGGCGAGAGCCTCTTTAGCGAACGTTGTCTTCAGGCAGATGATGAAATTGCTCATGCAGAAGAGATGGACGCCGTTTACCAAGACTGTTATGAATATGGATCTGATGGCAAAGCCTGGCGGGAGCCAGGCTTTTGGCTTGATAGAGGAATCGGTATTTTGGCCCCGTCTGGACTGTCGCTGCTTTTATCGCCGCGGCGTGGCATGGTTCCAGGAGCAGACGGTTGCATTTTATGAACGGCCAAATTGCGGGGAAAGTGATGGACAGCCAATCTGCCTGATACCAAGAAACCAGATTGCTGAAGGCCGGCCAAAACATCCTTTGAAAAATCCTCTTGCCGCAGATGAGACTGTGATAGCGGGGATTTTTCTCTGCGTTTGCAGTCTGGACGTCGGAATTGAGCTTTTGGGGCGGCTTCCTCTTAAAAAGTACGATTTTACGCTTTGTAGTCGGATAGCTGCGAAAAAGGAAGCATGGGAAGCAGGCTGAAGGAAGGACTTGCGGTAGAACTGCTGCGCATTCGGTCAAAAGCATAGAGCACCCTCTGAATTGCTGCAATTCCGTTTTCGCAGTTTGCTGACGGTAACAGAATTAAGTACTGCGTGGGACTGAACCGGGTAAAGGAATCGCTTCCGCGCAGGCTGGAAGCGATCGCTGCTTTCATGTCTTCCATAGCAGCGGCGCACCAACCCGTTCCCTGGGAATGGCCGGCCCGGGGGGCTAAGGTAATAACCGCCAATTGAACATCCTGGCCGGAGCGGAGGGCAGAACGGGACTCCAGTTGGTAAATATTTTGGAAAACCGCGTATTCGCAGAAAAAGGCGCCAACCCCGCAGGAGGTTTTTTCCAGGTCGTCCCGCACGATCAGGAGATTCGTCTCTACTTTCTTTCCGGATTTGGCAAGCTCATAGTAAAGCGCGGTCATCTCTTCAGAGGGGCGGACGCCCAAATGGTCCATGAACAGGTCTGTCACGTAATTGTAGTGCTGGAGAGCAGTCTGCTGAGCGCCCGATTCCGAAAGCAGCCGCAGTAAGAGCAGGTGGCAGGCTTCGCTGTACGGATCACAGGTAGTTGCGGCACGGCAGATGTCTATGGCTTCTTGAAACTGCTTCTGATTTTTCAGCACGGTTCCGGCGTCGCAGCAGAGCCGCAGATATTTATTATGATAGTAGGTACGGATGGAAACCGTCCAGGGACTTCCGCTGGCATTGGGCAGGAAATCTCCCTGATAAAGGCGGATCGCCTGCAGCGCCGCATTCAGAGCAGTCTGCGGGTTTCCTTCGGAAAAATCGGAGCAGAGGGCATCAAACTGTTCAATATCGGTTATGATGCGCAGCTGCGGATTCCAGGAATAGACGCCGCGGCGGTAAAGCAGGATGTCCTTCCCACTGGGAAATCCCAGCCGTTCCAGAAGCGCCCGGCTGCGGTGCAGGAGAGTCTTCAGCGTGTTGACTGGGTCGGCGATGTCCGCATTGTCCCAGAGAATGTCGATAAGCTCATCCTGGGCAATGTATTTTTTATGGAAGGCCAGCAGGTATTGAAGAAACAGCCAAATCTGTCTGGAGGTGCAGTCCTGTTCCGTAAGGAGGCGGGATTCGTCCTCCAGACGGCATTGGATCGTAAAGTTTCCCAGGAAAGATACGGTAAGGGTATCGGTTCGGTTCGACATGTTCTTCCCCCAAATCGTGCAAAATCCAAGCACCATCCATGTGCTGGAAATAACGGCTTTATGAGCCATTTAATTATGTTTTTATCATAGCATACGAAGGAAAATAGAGCAAGAATAAAAATTATAAACAGCCTGCAGGTGTAACCTTCGTGAAACCTTTTGGCGGTACAAGAGAAAAAA
>CAKXAF010000163.1:5647-6387 GCA_934869045.1 uncultured Nitrososphaerota archaeon
GCATAGCCCGTCCAAATCGGCTTGTTTGGAGTTAAAAAAATGAATCCGATTTTAAAGAAAATATGGAATTTTGCATCCTGGCTGCTGGTAGCGGCAGTTGTGATCCTCGCCATTCTTTTGGCGGGCGTCCGGCTGGTCGGTTTTACGCCCTACACGGTCCTCAGCGGCAGCATGGAGCCGGCCTATCCGGTAGGTTCGCTGATTTATGTCCGTTCCGCCGCACCCGAAGACATTTCGGCCGGAGATGCCATTACCTTTGTTCTTAACGAGGATCTGGCAGTTGCTACCCACCGGGTAATTGAAATTGATCCGGAAAACCGCCGTTTTTATACGAAGGGTGATGCCAACGACGTTGCAGACGGCGCTCCGGTTCTGTTCGAAAATCTGGTGGGAAAACCAGTTTTCTGTATTCCGAAGCTGGGATATTTTTCCGCATGGCTGACCAATCCGCCCGGCACATACCTTGCCATTTGCGGCGGAGTGATTCTGCTGCTTCTGATTTTTCTCCCTGACCTGCTGGAAAAAGCAGACGAGGCTGACCACAGAAAAGCGGACAGGCCGGAGGCGGAAGGCGGGAAAACATCCTAAATTCAGGCGTTTTGCGGGCAACCGCACACGACATAAATTTGCTGTTGTTTTTAAGGAGGAGCGAATCATGAAAAAGAGTCTGTCGGTAAAGAAAATCCTGGTCATGGCCGTGGCCGTGGCGACAGTTGCGTGCGTTTCGATCATTGGCACGC
>CAKXAF010000164.1:0-879 GCA_934869045.1 uncultured Nitrososphaerota archaeon
CCTGATAATAGTGCTTGACGCCTTTTCCGTTGGTTGCCGTCACCCCGATGATATTACTCCGGTTTTCCAGAGGAAGGGTGTAAGCGCCATTCTTTTCCTGAATCACATGACCGTTGCAGGTCACACGCACAGTTTCCGCGCCCTCGACGGAAGGTGCGAAAGCATAATCCACCGTGTCGCCTTCCGCAAAATAAATGGTGTCGTAAGAGGTCAGCCCCAGACCGGGCTGAATTTCCGTATTGGGCGTAATAACGATGCCGGTATCCTCCGCGTCGGCGGCAGATACCGCAAATACCGCATAAGCCACGTTGGTCGAAGCCGTCGCGCCGTAGTGAACATCCTTATAATCCGTCTCGTCATAGGTGACCTTGACAATGGTAACGCCGGGTTTTTCCGCTGTTACATTAGCCCTATCCGTCGTATCGGCGGTGTCCAGCGATATGCTGTCGCCGCTGAGAATCTCGAAGTGGAAATTCGGCCGGTGTACATCATTTGCAGTGGCGCTGCCAACGATCTGAGGCACACGGCGGGGATAGATATCCGCAGTATCCCCCACTTTCATTTCCTTAAAATCATACTGCAGCCATAGATCGTTTTCAAAATCTTCCGGAATATCAGAAGAAGCTACAGGCTGTTCCGGATCCGGTTCCGGCTCTTTCGGACCCATCGCGGCACGCAGCTCCTTCACGATTGCGTCTACCGCTTCCTGCGTCACGCCGTCCGATACAGCGCCAGTGAGCCAGCCGGGGGTCATCGTCTCCAGATCCGCCTTCTTCAGCGCGGTCAAAATATCCCCAACTGTTTCGGCTTCGGGAAATAACGTTCCTGCCGCACTGCCGCCGACTGGTTTGTCAAGATCAGAGGCGGTAATCTCAGCAA
>CAKXAF010000164.1:889-3660 GCA_934869045.1 uncultured Nitrososphaerota archaeon
GATTTTATCCTTATCCGCCATTTCATCAGCAGAGCCGCCCCAGCCAAATCCGATATCCGCTCCATACCCGTATATCGTATAATGCACCCGCATCACGTCACCGGATTTCGGATAATAAGAACCCATCCCAACGTTGGCCATTTCGTTGTTGACAGTGTACATCCATCCGGACATGCTGGTGTAGTCCCGCTCCCCCAGCCACTCGTCAGCGTTATCCGCCAGCTCAACGTCATTGTCCGCCAGATAATCCTTCATATATCCAGGCAGGCAAACAAATTTCTTGTCAGCGCCTTTTACGCTTTGCAGATAAAACGTGCTGTCTTCACCGGAGTATTGGATCTCCAAGCCTGCATCCGCAAAAGCCCGCTTCAAAATATCCGCGCAGCTTTCGCCCTCATAGAATTCTACCATAGTCGGGGTATAGAAGTACCCCTGCCCCAGGGTGAACACCTCGCCTGAGAGGACAATTTCACCCGCTGGCTCCGCCGGATCCCCTGCCGCCGCTGCTGAAAACGGGGTCCATAGCATCATTCCTGCGGCTAGCACAGAAGCGGTAAGCCGCTTCCAGACTGCTTTCCAACTCACAAAAATCCATCCTTTCACATTCTTTTATTTTCCAGGGAAAATAAAAGAGCAGCCCACAATGTGGGCTGCATTTTATATGTATCGTATTTTGGCAATACGAAACACACCAATCTTATCCCCACCGACAGATTGTTGTCTGTTTATGGCAGGTCTCCTGACTTAGAGCTTCAAGCCTAATCCGCTTGTCTTCCCGCTTGCGCAGTGACTGGTCCGCGTTTCGTAGCTCTTACAGTAGAGTGAGCTGTCCCAGATTCTCACCGGGTTCCCTTTTCATACATGGTAACATGTAACCATAATCAGTAAGATTCAATTTTCAGTTTTATTTTGGCATGATTTCCTTTATTTGTCAATAGGGATTGGCTTTTTCTAAAAAAAGTCTTTGTATTTGAAAGAATTTTATATTTACAGCAGCATTTGAACCCTCTGCGGAAAAAGCCAGATCATTCTCTTTTTACTTTGCCCAGAAAAATTCCAGGATTTCGCCGTCCGGACCCTTTACGAAAGCGATCCGTACAGGCATTGGCTCTTCCGCCTGGATGGTGACATCCTTGGGCGGATCAACCGAAACGGCGCCTGCCGCCAGCGCCGCTGCGTAGGCGCCGTCCGGATCCGTGGTCGCAATGGCAAGATGGATAAACTTTGCGTTCTGCTGCTCCTCCGGAGCGCCCTTTGCAAAAAGCTCCAGAAGCGCACCGCCGCCGAAATCCAGCATGACAATCCTTCCAAGTCCCTCGCCCCAGCCGCGGACATAGTTAAATCCCAGGCCCTCCGTATAAAATTTGAAAGACCGCTCAAAATCCGAAGCATATAGCGCAATGTGGTGGAATCCAGCGTTTTGGATAACTTTGTTTTCCATAAAAATCCGTCCTTTCCGGTAAATCTGCTTTTATCTTACCGCAAAAGGGCCGTTCTGTAAACACCTTTTTCAAAAAATAAACGGCGATCCCCGATGGGACCGCCGCCAAAGTACGATTCGTCAGTCTCCATTGTCCACAACGTCGTTTTTGCGAAAAAACAGGGAAATGCACCAAAGGGCAGCCAATCCGACCAGCGCAAAAATGATACGGCTGAAAATCGCATCCTGTCCGCCGAAAATCGCTCCGACGAAATCGAACCCGAAAATTCCGATGGAGCCCCAGTTCAGGCCTCCGATAATCACCAATGCCAGTGCAATCTTATCCAGCATCTCGATTCCCTCCTTGATTATTTTTTAGAGTTTATTTACATTTGCCGGGCTGATATTAGTATGGAAAGTATTTTCATTTTTATTCGTTTGTGTTATGATAGAAAGTATCATAGAAAAAATTTTGGAGGGTATCATGACACCAACTCAATGGATGATTCTGCTATATTGGCAGCCGTTCTGGTTCTCGTGCTTATCTGTCTGTTCATCCGCTGGCGGAACCGGAGGCGCGGCGTCGACGGAAAGCGAAAGGTCGCGGCAGTTTTAAAGCGTTTTGCCGGGATCCGGAGCTTCCGGGTCCTCAATGATCTTACCGTGAAGACCGCCAAAAAGGAGGTTCCCATCGACCATGTCCTGATCGGCTTTTTTGGTATTCTGGTTGTCAACACGCAGAATCTGCCCGGCGGCATCTACGGAGACGGTCGCGGAAAAACCTGGGCCAACGTCGTAACCAAAAAGGAAAAGGAGATCAAAACCACCTTTCCCAACCCGCTTCTGGAGAACCAGCAGGCTGTGGACGCGATTCGTGAGGTCCTTTCCGCAAACAATATCTATAAGGTCAACATCGAAAGCTGCGTTGTCTTTACCCGCCGGAAAACAATGCTGTACATCCCAAAAGGGCTCTCTGTCCTGAGCCTCAAAGATTTTCGGAAACTGCTGAAAAAATCGAAATATTCTGCTGACGGCCCGGTTGACGTCCAACAGGTTGCCGATGTCCTGACGGGCCAGCCGGCGCCGGCCCGTCAACACTAGGAGCTGTAAAAAGTGCCAAGGCCCCGCATCCAGTAAACTGGATGCGGGGCCTTTTGATACCTGTCTGGCTGCTCTATTCTGTTTTCTGCGCATTCGTTTCCGCCAGGAACTTGTCGAAGGTCTGCTCTTCCAGCATTTGCCGGACTGTTTCAGAAATCCGCCCAAAAGAACGGTGGATCGGGCAGCAATCCTCCATATTCCGGGAGCATCCGACTGCCGGATTGAGGCAGCGGTTGAGACAGTATACGCC
>CAKXAF010000164.1:3670-6373 GCA_934869045.1 uncultured Nitrososphaerota archaeon
GTATACGCCTTCAATCGCCTCGATCACGTCCCGCATGGAAATTTCTTCCGGATTTTTTGCGGGTTCATAGCCGCCGAGAGCTCCTTTAAAGGACTTGACCAGCCCCGCCGCAACCAGTTTCCGAAGAATTTTCAGCGCAAAGCGCAGCGTGACGCCGGTTTCCCTGGCGATTTGCGCCGCATCCGCGCGCTCTCCCCGCTGCAGCAGAAACAAAACGATCCGAAGCGCATAATCCGATTCCAATGTGATGTGCATGTTACCCTGCCTTTCCGGCTTTTTGTTGTGGCCGTGCCAGTGGCCCCGTGTTCCTCAATCCAAAAAGTCTTTGAGCTTTTTGCTGCGGCTGGGATGACGCAGCTTGCGGAGAGCCTTGGCCTCGATCTGCCGGATGCGCTCACGGGTGACGTTGAATTCCTTGCCGACCTCTTCCAAGGTCCGGCTGCGGCCGTCCTCCAGGCCGAACCGCAGGCGCAGCACCTTTTCCTCCCGGGGAGTCAGGGTGCCCAGCACACCGCCCAGCTGCTCCTTCAGCAGGGTGTGGGAAGCGGCGTCCGCCGGGGAAGGCGCGTCGTCATCAGGGATAAAATCACCCAGATGGCTGTCCTCTTCCTCGCCGATAGGCGTCTCCAGCGAAACCGGCTCCTGGGAGACCCGCAGAATCTCCCGGACCTTGTCCACCGACATATCCAGCTCTTCCGCGATCTCCTCCGCTGACGGTTCATGACCGTTCTTGTGGAGCAGTTGGGAACTGACCTTTTTGACCTTGTTGATGGTTTCTACCATATGCACCGGAATCCGGATAGTACGGGCCTGATCGGCGATGGCACGGGTAATGGCCTGCCGGATCCACCAGGTAGCATAGGTGGAAAATTTGAAGCCCTTGGTGTGATCGAACTTCTCCACCGCTTTGATCAGCCCCAGGTTTCCCTCCTGAATCAGATCCAAAAACTGCATACCGCGGCCAACGTACCGTTTGGCGATGCTGACCACCAGCCGGAGGTTGGCCTCACTGAGCCTCTTGCGAGCCTGAAGGTCTCCCAGCGCCATCTTCTCGGAAAGCTCCTGCTCCTCCTCGTTCGTAAGCAACGGGACACGGCCGATCTCCTTCAGATATACCTTAACCGGATCGTCAATATTGATGCCGTCGGCAGTCAGGACGCTGTCATCCTCGACCTCCTCCAGAACCTCCTCCAGATTCAGGTTCAGATCCAGATCCTGCTCCGGATTATAATCCTCGATGATTTCAATATTCAGGCTCTCCAGCGAATCATACAGCTTATCCATCTGCTCAACATCAAAATCGAGCTCCTCCAAAGCGTCAGTAATCTCCTTGGTCGTCAGCTTGCCTTTCAGCTTGCCCTGCTCCATCAAGTCGGTGACTGCGCTCTTTTTGTCTGCACCCATAACAATTCTCCTTTATTTTTCTGGCCGCTCCGCAAAATTCCGGCGGATTTCTATTTCTTTTGCCGCCGGATGCGGTCAACCATATTTAACAATTCGTCATCCGAAAGCTCCGCTGCATGGCGGCTTGCGTTCCGGTATTGGTACTCCTGAAGCGTCCGGACATAATCATCCAGCGCCGATTCCGCCATGGGAATCTCCTGGTTTACAATAGCGGTGAGCCGCGCCAGCTGCTCCGGCGCCAGCTCTCCGGTAAAATCTGACAATGCGACACCGTTATTATTTTGTAGTTTTTCCACCATTATGCGGAAGAGTTCCCGATTAAAGTCCGTAACAAACGCATTTTCATCAATTTTTCCCAGGATTGCCCGCAAATGATCCGGATTCCGGAACAAATAGGCCAGAATTCCCTCCTCCGCCCGGGCAGCTCCCAGATTCGCAGCCCTCTGGGGGTTGACCCGGTCGCCGTAAAGCGCCTTCTGGCTCTCGATGTCCGCCCATTCCCGCTTTTTCTCCCGACGGTAGTTGCGCTTGACCGCCTGCTCCAGATTGGTGAGAACGGTTTCCCGCAGGATACCGGTCTGCGCGGCCAGCTCTCCGGCGTACACCTCCCGCTCAACGGAGTTTTTGAGGGTCGCCAGATATTTGACCGCCTCGGTGAGATACCCGCTCTTTCCCTCCGGCGTCCCCAGATCATAGCGGGACCGAATCACCGAAAGCTGGTACGCCGTAACGTTTCCGGCGTCATCCAGCAGCAGCTTGAACCGCTGGGCACCGAATTTCTTGATGTATTCGTCGGGGTCCTTGGCCCCGCTCATCCGGAGGATCTTGCAGGCCACCCCCACTTCCTCCAGAAGGCTTACGGCCCGGTCGGTAGCCTTCCTCCCCGGCCCGTCGGAATCGTAGGCAATGACGACCTCCTTGGCGTAGCCCGCGATAATCCGCGCCTGCTCGGAAGTCAGCGCGGTCCCCAGGGTCGCCACCACATTCTCAAACCCCGCCTGATTGACGGCGATGACGTCCATGTACCCTTCCGCCAGGATCAGGCGGCCGTTTTCGACCCGATTCTTGGCGAAGTTCAGGGAAAACAGGCTGCGGCTCTTTTTGAATACCAGCGTGTCGTTGGTGTTGAGATATTTGGGCTTGCTGTCGTCCAAAACCCGCCCGCCGAAGCCGATGACGTTTTTCCGCAGATCGATGATGGGAAACATCACCCGGTTGCGAAAGGCGTCGTAAAAAGATCCGCTCTTCCCTTTGCTGACCAGTCCGGCCTCAACCATCTGCTCAAAGGAAAAGCCCTTG
>CAKXAF010000165.1:0-901 GCA_934869045.1 uncultured Nitrososphaerota archaeon
GCAGGGAACCCTTGCCAGTGCCAGTAATGTAAAAGGAAATGCGGCGTGGGGACAAAAATGGACTATATTCGCGAAGTACCTGAACGTTTCCCTTAAAATCTAGAACGCCAGGCTTCAGACCTGGACGCTTAAGCCCGCGCTGTATTGACCGTGGAGGAGAAGAGAGGGGCAGAATGGGCGGAGGATACTGCCTGTACCAAGAGGCCCTTTACCGGATGGGGGAGGATTGCGCGATGCAATCAGGCTAGAGAGAGCACTGTGATCTTTTGTCCCTTCCAGGGGCGACTTTAGAATGTAAAAGGAGCGTTATTTTCAATGAAACAGGCAAATAATTACCTTATTGAATTGATGGAGCAGCTTGATGTGCCTGCAGAGGCGCGTCCGGTACTTTCAGATGCGGGAAAAAGGATGATGGAGAAACAGGGCGCGGAAATGCAGCGGCTCGGCGCCCTGTTTATGGCCGCCCCCAAGGAAAACGCCCCATCCGTTTTTGAGCAGCTGGATCGTATCGCTGAAATATGCGGCGTTCATCCTTATACGGCATCGTTTGTATTCCTTTGCTGGAACGTTCAGGATTTGCAGGAACACTACCGTATAAAAGGAATATCCAATGAAGTGTTTCATGACACCATCCTGGATCTTCGTTATAAATTGGCGGAATGTCACGAGGTACACCATGTTTGGGGGACCTTTGTCCGAGACTGGTTTCCGGGCTTTTTCGCTCTTACACGTTTTGCGCTGGGGCGCATGCAGTATGAGTTCAGCGAATTCCAGGGGGAAAGCTACACGGCCGGCGGGATAACTGTAAAAAAGGGGGACTGCGTGCTGACGATGCATATTCCTTCTTGCGGGCCGCTGACCAAAGACCTTCGCGAAGACAGCTACCGCCGTGCGTATACAT
>CAKXAF010000165.1:911-6312 GCA_934869045.1 uncultured Nitrososphaerota archaeon
CATTTTACCAGAAAGATTTTCCGGGAAAACCAGTTATTTTCACGTGCAGCTCCTGGCTTTTGTATCCGCCTCATGACGGGATGCTGCCAAAGAGCTCAAACGTCGTGTCTTTTCTGCACGATTTTGATCCCGTGTTCTCGGTTGAGACGGATACCTTTGATAATGCGTGGCGCATTTATGGGGCAGATGGCGGAAAACCATTGGATCAGCTGCCACAAAACACCTCTATGCAGCGGGCATATGCGAATTGGCTGCGGGGAGGCCATAAAGCCGGATGGGGGTATGGCATATTTATGTTTGACGGCCGGCAGTTTATCCGTATGCATGGCGTCAGCGAACATTTGTGAGCAATATCTGTGTGCAGGCATTGCTTTCTCCATCATGGAAAAAGGCGAATGGAACATTGGCCAAAAGAGGTTCATTATGCAGCTGTTCTATAGTTCGGTTTCGTGTATCGGAATCGTTGCGCTGTTGATACTGGAACATATCGCAAGAAAAAGCGACACAATGGCTGTTGCGCACAAGCGTTTTTTCTGCCTTTCTATTTGGGTGACCATTATTGTAATGGTTTCCGAAATCGTTACAGTATTTTTGGAAGGTGCTGCGGCGTCGTATCGTATACCGCATATTATGGGGAACGTACTCGGATTTGCTCTATCACCTTTGATTCCGCTGCTGATCGGATGTGCGATTGGGGAATTTCATAAGAATAGCTTGATTCTGTTTGGAATATTACCCACACTAAACTTGATCCTAACGGTACTATCTGCCCGTTTCCCAATCATTTTTTGGGTAGACGCTAAAAATATGTATATGCGTGGCAATGCTTTTGGGGTATATGTCCTTGCGTATAGTGTCGCTTTCGTCTATCTATTGGCGCAAACCTTATTGCTGACAAAATGTTACCAGAATAGCAATCGTTCCATTCCTTTGGTGCTTTTCTTTTTTGTAGGCTTCTGCGCGACGGGCCAGGTTATCGTTCCATGGCTGCATATCTCATGGTTATGTGTATCATTCGCGATTGCTCTGTACTATATGTATTACTGCGATTTGGCACACCAGATCGATGCGCTGACCGGCCTTCTCAACCGCCGTACCTATGAATACAATCTGCATGAAATTAAGAGCAGCGATAAGGCCGCCATTATCCTTTTTGATGTGGATGATTTTAAAAATGCAAACGATATGTACGGACATCCTTTTGGTGATTACTGTCTTACGGCTGTTTCTTCCTGCATAAAAAAGGCCTTTTTTAAAATCGGGTTATGCTTTCGAATTGGCGGAGATGAATTTTGCGTTATTGCGAAGAAGGCCAATAGGGCTGCCGTTGAACGAGCATATTCGAGATTTTTGCAGGAAATTGAGTTGATGCGGAAAGCAGAAGCACGGCTGCCCATGGTATCGATCGGCTATTCTTTCACGGGTGATAAATCCGAAAGCATTATGGATGTCGTCTTTGAAGCGGATCAGAATATGTACCGGTTTAAACAGCAGCGAAAGAAGACTGTTAAGTTCTGATGGATATTCCGATAGCTGGCTTGCTGAATTGTAAAGCAGGTACAGAGAAGTGCTGGATGCCCAAAGCGTCAGCATTTCTTTGTATCTGTCTTTTTTATAATAAATCAGTCGGTCTGTGGTATTGTAACCACAAGGCGTTTTCCTGCAAAAAAGCAAAGGTCGCCTGCGCAGCCTTCATGAAGAGTATTGTGTACAGCGAGCGCTGAATTGGACAGGAAAGCTTGCACCAATATCTGGACGGTGCAAAGGCAAAACGGATTTTGATTATTCACCAACCAATTCCAGCGATCCATCCGATCCTGAAGAGTCTTTGACCCCACAGGATCTTTTGAACAGACAAAGCCAGCCGGTCCTTCTAATCCCGCTGAAACATCAACCCCTGTATTGTCGTCAGTGAAATGGCAGAAGGCCAGGAACCTTCGGGCTCCCGGCCTTCCCATCAGATTCCCTCTGCCGGCATTTGATCGGAAATGCAGAACATCCGCGTTTCTCCCAGGCGCATCTCAATCTCAATTTGGGTGACATTATGCCCGTAGAACCGCTTTTCATAAACCTCAAAGGGGCTGCATGGTTTTTTAAAATAAATCGTACGCCTGCCGCTATCCTTGGCGTGAACGGTAACGAAATTTTCATTGGCATAAAGACAATCGTCCTGATGGAGGAAGAGGTGGCAGCCGCTGTACTCCGCGAGGGAGGCGATCAGCTCCGCGCGGAGGATCTGCGGTGCGCAGTAAACGCTGGTGAAGCCGCGGTAGGGCTTCATAGCCAGAGCCGTTTTTCCGTTGATGAGATATTGCCCCAGAATTTCCGCGTCCGGATCGTCAATATAGAAGCAGGGATTTGCAAAAGGCGGAGCGATTGCCGATCCAAGCCAGACGTTGGAGTGCACATCCCGATCAATGTAGCCGTAACGCCGGAAAGGATCTCCGTATTTCAGAGCGGGGTGGCCGTCGCGAATCCGGAAACGCGGGGAACAGGTTTCGTCCAGACGTCCGACACGGAAGCCAGTGAGTTCAGTAATATAGGTATTGTCCATCTTGATTGGACGTTCCGGATTGATAAATCCGGGCGCGTATAGCCAGATTACTGTCGCGCCATTCCGTGCGGCCTTCCGATGAATCGCCTCCCGTTCAGCATCGGTCAGGCAGAATACATTGATCATCAGATACACCTTGTAATCAGGCATATCAGGGCGCTGCATATCATCGTGGAAGTAATAATCCACTGGCGCGCCGATCCGGGCCAGGTCGGAGGTCCTGTAATAATCCAACATCAGGCAGTCGGTTGCCGAGGAGACATAGTGAACGCTCTCCTGGTCGTAAATCAGGGCTATTTCGTTTTTCTTTTCCCGTGAAAAATGAAGCGCCGCTTCGGCAACCTGCTGCTGGCGTGCAAAAAGGCGGTAAATCTCCGGGTGCTGGTATCGTCCGCTCTCCTGATGCTGGTCAAACCACCAGGCGAAAATTTCCTCGCAGAGATTACGGGCGAAATCACGCTTCAAGGTGTCGATGCTGTCGCGAATGTCGTAAAGCCCCATCGCGTCCCGGTAAAAGTCATTCTCCAGGTGGGTGCGGCTGTCCTCCTCGACAACGTAAATTTGGTTGCGCAGGCGGAAGGAATCCTGCATTTCCCGCTGCGCGACGTATCCGCCCGGTTCGCGGTTGTTGTAGACACCGGGGGCAGCCAGAAAGTCGAGATAACCGGAATTAAGGAGCGGCAGCGTCGCTTCGGCAGTGGAGGAATTGTAAAAATCCGTGCAGCCGTAGGAGCCGTAGAACGCCCCAACCAGTTTCCCCTGGTACCGTTCCTTGATCACCTTGGCAAAATGGATGATGGTGTTGGCGGTCCCGCGGTGCCAGGCGTGGTAGAAATCGGCAACAGCCGGGTTTTGATTGGCGTTTAAAAAAACGCCGAGATTTCCGCTGCTTGAGGGATTCATTTCGATCTCTTTCCCGATTTCCCGATCAGCATTCTCATAGTTGAGCATGGCATCAAGAATTTTGTTGTCAATACGCAGATACTGCCGCTGTTCAAGGGGCGGGATAGGAGGCTCCTCAAAGTTTGCATGCGGGTCGTTCCAAGCGCGGCGAAGCGCCTCCTCAGTCTGATATTTTTCCCGCAGGATCCGGCTGTACTCCCTCCGAAAGGCTGGACTGAAGTCCGCATATAAGCCGTTTTTCCAATCCTCCAGCGGATTGATGGGATACCACTCCGAGGTTCCTCCTGCCGCCAGAAAATAGCCGATGACCCGGTCGGCAAAGGGCAGGGTATCCACCTCGTCACAGAATTCCTCCAGCGCCTTTTTCCCGTCCTCACGCCAGGCGTCCGAGCAGAGGGAGTACATTCCCGGCAGGACGTCGCGGTGAACCTCCGAGGCCAGAATCGCCCGCTTATGAGACCCGTCCTGATATTGCATGACGTCATCCAGGTGGGCCTCCACCCAGTCCACTGGCGGATGCATGCCGATCCGGACGATTATGTACGCATCCGGGACATTTTGCAGCAGCATCTCCGCATCCGCGCAGAATTTTTCGATTCCAGACGGATCGTGCTGCCACGTCCCGTTTTCGTCCTGCCAGTCCCGGCCGGGCCGCAGCCAGCGCGTATTGGTCATCAGAAAATAAATCTTGATGCCGGATTTTCCCAAGGCCTCCAGATACTCGGGCTTGCTGATGCGGGTGGTCATTGCCATGGGCGGGTAAGCTTTTCCGTCGATTACAATGGTCGGCTGTCCATTTACACGTTTGATTTCTGCATAGCTCATGCGTAACACCTCGTTTTATAAAAATAGTCCGGCCCCGGGAAAAACGGGACCGGACCGCTTCCCACACCTATTCTTTTACCGAACCGATCACGATTCCTTTAATAAAGAATCGCTGGAGGAAAGGATAAACAATCAGGATGGGGACGATGGACAGGAAGAGCTGCGCGGAGCGCATAGTCTTTTCATTAAGGGAGACCAGCGCGGCAAGCTGCTCCGGCGTCATATTGGTCAGGTTTTTGTTGCTGTTCAAAATCTGAGTCGCCAGATAGGTCGCCATGGGGTAGTTGCTGGGGCTGTTCATGTAAAACATTCCGTCAAACCAGGAATTCCAGTGGCCGATCATTGAGAAAAGCAGCAGTGAAGCCAGACTGGGCAGCGACATAGGAAGAAAGATCTGAAACAGGATCCGCCAGTGGGAAGCCCCGTCGATGGCAGCCGCCTCCTCAATGGCGTGGGGAAGGCCGCGGAAGAAATTCATCATGATGATGACGTTCCAGATGTTGACGGCACAGGGAAGAATCAGCACCCAGAAGCTGTCCAGCAGGCCTAGCTGCTTGATGACCATGTAGGTGGGAATCAGGCCGCCGCCGATAAACATCGTGATGGCGAAATATACCATATAAACGTTACGCTTGCTGAAATTTATAGAGGATTTGGAGAGCGGATAAGCCGTCAGCACGATGAGAATCATGTTAATCGCTGTACCGACCACCACCCGCAGAACTGAGATCCAAACGGAGTGGAAAAAGTCCGGCTTCCGCATCAGGTAGGCATAGGCTTCTAATGAAAAATCCACCGGAAAAAAACTGACCTTACCGGCTGCTGCCGCCGCCGAGCTGGATAGCGACATGGCCAGGATGTGCAGAATCGGAAAAACGCAGGTCAAGGTGATCAGCGTTAAAATCACATAGTTTACAATATTAAACGCCGTACGGGATTTAGACTCTTTGATTTTCATAAAGCCGCCCTCCCATCAAAATACGCGGTAATCGGTGACTTTGTAGGCAATCAAGTAGGAGGCGCCTACAAATACCATTGACACCACCGATTTGAACAGCCCGGCCGCCGCCGCCGCCGAATACTGGGTAGAAACAATGCCCAGACGGTAGACGAAGGTAT
>CAKXAF010000166.1:0-5274 GCA_934869045.1 uncultured Nitrososphaerota archaeon
CCGAAAAGCTGCTTGATGGTGTCAAACAGCGCGCTGATCTGGGTGATAACCATCATCAGCACCACAATCAGACCGGCAAGGGTGGTCATCATGGCCTGCTCCTCCCTCCCGGAACGGATTAAGACCTGATTGAGCACGGCGACAATAATGCCGATCGCCGCGATTTTAAAAATGAGATCCACGTCCATGGGCTTCCCGTCCTCCTTTGCAGCCGTCCGCCAGACCGCCGCGTCTTTTTTCACGATTTTGCCTACAAGGCCAGCACGATAAAGAAAAGTCCGGCCAAAACGCCGAGGGAGCGGTACAGCTTGCCCTCTGCAGCCGCTTTCTCTACCCCTTCCGCAAGCAGCGTATCTGTCCGCTGGGCCAGCAGTGAGAGGGACGCCTGCTGGCTGTCCCGGTCGGAAGAACCGAGGATCCGACCGATTTCCAGGAGGATTTCCCTCTCTTCCGGCGCTACCGGCGGCCTGCATCTTATGACAGCGTCCTCCCACACAGCGGAAAAGGCCGTTTTCCCGTCAAAGACCTCTGCAGCCGGCTTCAGAAAGGACAGCGGGATAAATTCCGGATCCGCCGCTGCCTCCCGGAGCATTTGGCCGGTGGAGATCCGCCGGTAGGCCAATTCCCCGGAAAAGCGTCCGATGAGGCCGCGGATCGCCCGCAGCAGCCGCACCCGGTCATGGAGCCGGGACGCCAGCTGAAATCCAGTCAGGATGCTGGCGCCCAGCAGCAGAAGAACTCCCACCCATTTCATGCTGATCCCCCCATTTCCGCAGATTGACAATTTCCCGGACCGCACAGGGCTTTTCCCGGGACGCCAGCAGTACCAGCCAGTCAAAGGCGCCCGTCTCCAGCAAAAAGCGCAGCGGCCTCCGGCGCCTCAGCTGTTCGGCACTCCCCGCATGAGCGGAGCAGAGCAGTGCCACACCAGCGTCCAGGCTGTCCGCCACGGCTGCGGCTTCCTCTTCTCCGCCGATTTCGTCGCAGACCAGCAGATCCGGCGACAGGGTCCGAAGGGCGATGGACATTCCCGCTCCTTTGGGATATCCGCAGAGAAGATCCGTGCAGGGTCCCAGATCCAGGGCGGAACGACCGTCCCGGCTGCCGCTCAGCTCGCTGCGCTCGTCCACCACCGCGACTCGGAAATACCGCCCGGCTTCCCCCGAGGAGAGCCGCCGTGCCAGATCCCGAAGAAAGGTCGTCTTTCCGGATCCCGGCTCACCGGCTACCAGTACCGACGGCGGCGGCCCCGAGCGATACAGCTGCTCCGGAAGACTCCCGGCCGCTCCGGGAATATTCCGGGCAATGCGGAAGTTCAGGCTCCCCACCTCCCGGAGAGCCCGGACTCGTCCCTGTTCCGCCGATGCGGTTCCGGCGATCCCCACCCGATGGCCGCCCTCCAGAGTCAGAAAGCCCTGGGCGGCCTCCTCCTCCCAGCTATGTACCGAATACCCGCAGGCGCGACGGAAAGCTTCGGCAATTTCCTCCGAAGAAGCGCGGACAGCCCTCGGTGTGTCAAAGGCGGAGAGCCGTCCCTCCGGCAAAAGGAAGCGGATTCCTTCCGCCGTCGTCAGCGCCACCGGCTGGTCCGGCCGAAGACGGATCTCCCAAATTTCCCGCCTTTTCCCAGCAGGAAGGCGTTCCAAAAACTCCCACAGCCGTGTCCCCATACAGGTAGTCACCTGCTCATACCCATCCATCTCTTTCCCGTCCTTTGCTTGTCTGATAATCCCATCCTATGCGGCACTGCCAGCTGATAGAACCGGAAAGCGAGAAACAGCAGCGACTTATCCGTCTCTGTTGATTCATGGAAAATCCAGATTTCATTGACACTTTTTGCCACCCGATTAATCCTGTGGCAGCCGCCCATACTCTAACCGCGCAGAACAGGCTGCAGGAAATGCTGATGGGGGGATATTTTTGATAAACAAAGTAGAAATCTGCGGGATCAACACATCGAAGCTGCCCGTCCTCAAAGAAAAGGAAAAGATGGAGCTTCTACAAAAAATGCACGAGGGAGACCCCCACGCCCGGGAAGCCCTGATCAACGGAAACCTCCGGCTGGTTCTCAGCGTGATCCAGCGATTTACCAACCGGGGCGAAAACCTGGATGATTTGTTCCAGGTCGGCTGCATTGGCCTGATGAAGGCCATCGATCATTTTGATACCAGCCAGGGCGTTCGGTTTTCTACCTATGCGGTTCCCATGGTTATCGGCGAGATTCGGCGTCACCTTCGGGATTTTTCGCCGGTCCGGGTCAGCCGCTCCCTTAAGGATATCGCCTATAAGGCCATGCAAGCCAAGGAACGTCTAACCGCTTCTCTGGGACAGGAGCCCACGGTCGTGGAAATTGCCAAGGAGATCGGCCTGCCCAAGGAGAACGTCGTCCTGGCCCTGGAGGCCATCGTAGATCCGGTCTCCCTTTATGAACCGGTCTTCTCTGACGGAGGCGACACCATTTACGTGATGGACCAAGTCTCCGACCATTCCGACGACGGCAACTGGGTGGACGAAATCGCCATCCGGGAGGCCCTTTCCAAACTCAATGACCGGGAGAAAAAGATCATCTCCCTGCGCTTTTTTAAAGGGAAAACCCAGGTGGAGGTTTCCGCAGAAATTGGAATTTCCCAGGCCCAGGTTTCCCGCCTGGAAAAAGGGGCCTTAGCAAAGGTCAAGGGGGAAATCTGAGTATAGAAAACCGGACAGTCGGAAGACTGTCCGGTTTTCTCATGTTTAATAGCGTCTCTCTATCGCGGCATTCGGTCCTTTCACTCAGGAATAGACATTTCCCAATGCGTCAACCCAGCTTCCTCAATAAACCGCCGAGTGACCTTCGCCTGAAAAACTGTCGATTCAGTATCAGAAGAATTGGAGGCCGCGACCAGAATACGCTTACCCATAAAACGATTTCCCCTTTTCAGCAAAATATCCCGGTACCCATCAAGCCCGGCAGCCATTGAATGGGTGGGATTTTATACGATTATAACATCCGGCATGACGTTTTGCAAGAAATTGGCATAAAACGGCACGATTTTCCCTTTTCTGTTTCAAATCTCTTCAATCCGGATGCCTGGAAACATTCTCCGGTTCCAACAGTCCATATTTAACCTGAATCCTCTGGATTTTCTCAATCATGGGATTGGCCAGAAAAAAGAGAAAAATGACGGTAGAGGCTGCATGCACCAAATCAAACGGTAGTCCGGAGGCATACGCCGCCAGTAGTGTCTTCCAACTGAGCGTGCCGGAGAACATAATCACCGAACCAATGTTGATAATTCCGCCATAAATCAACAGCGTTGCCGCCCCGCCAAAAAGGCAAAGCGCCCAGCGTTTGTGGCAAAGCAGCCTTTTTTGAACCAAAATCCCTGCCAGAAATCCAATGATACCGAAACAGAACATCTGCCATGGCGTCCACGGCCCCTGTCCGAAAAAAAAGTTGGACACAAAACCGGAAACTGCTCCAACTAAAAAGCCTGCCTCCGGGCCTAAGGTAACACCTGTAATGATTACAATGGCCGTCACCGGCTTGAACTGGGGAAGCATGAAAAACGCGGCCCTTCCCGCCACAGCAATGGCGCTGAGCGTCGCGATGGTTACGAGTTCTCTGGCCATGGGCCGGCGGCTTTCGAAAACTAGGAAAAAAGGGAGTATCGTCACCGCCAGGATCAGCAGGCTAATAAGATAATACTGCCGGTCGTCCAGAACCACGATCCCAAAAATGATGCAGGCTGGGATCAGTACCAATATTCCGACAGCAGCCATACAGGTCCTTTTGTTCAGCTCCGGCAGCATGCGATCACATCCTTACAGGTCACGGCATTGGGAAACAGCTTATGGGCCATCCGGCACGCAGCGGAGGTATAAAAAGTATTGCCGCTGAAAAACTCCCGCGGCGGGCCGGTGGAAATAATCGAACCGTCGAAAAGCATGGCGCAGATATCTGCATATTCCGCGCAAAATTCCACATCGTGGGACACCATCACAATGGTTTTCCCCTGAGTCAGAAGTTTTTTCAGGATTATGGCAAACTGTTCCTTATATGGCGCGTCCATTCCCTTGGTCGGCTCATCCAGCAGCAAAATTTCCGGCTCCAGCAGCAAAATCTTGGCGAGAGCCGTTCGCTGCTGTTCCCCGCCGCTCAAGTCGTAGGGATGCCGGTCCAAAAGCGGCGCAATCTCTGCAACATCCGCCACGGCCCGCAGCAGCTCCTGCCGTTTTTCCCCAGAAAGCCGCCGTTCCTGGAGGGCCTCCTCCAAATCCAGCCGGACCGTCTTTTTGACAAAAAGCGTCTGCGGATCCTGTGGAAGCATACAGATTCCCTTCTCAGCAACCGGATTCCCGCTGCAAGGACTTCCTCCATAAAGCACCTTTCCACGATAGGGTCTCCGGATCCCGCACAGCATGGAAAGCATGGTGGATTTTCCGGACCCATTGCCGCCGACCACGGCATAAAGCCGACCGCCCGAAATTTTCAGAGACAGATCCCGTAGGATATCGGCGCCGTCTTTCCGGTAGCGGAACCAAACTTCCCGGAGCTCTAAGGCGGCAGGCGTTTCCGGGATCACCTCCGGCGGAAGGTAGGTCCCTCTTTTTTCCGGATACTCCCGCTCCAGAAAACGGCGGCCGTCCCGAACGGTAATCGGACACGGCGCTCCCTTTCCAAGCTCCGCATGGATCCGCATGGGGGCCGGCAGTGCCTTTACCATGGGACTGCCGGCCTTCCGCAGCTGCCGGGCTGTCTCTTCCGGAGAGCCGTAGGTGGCGATTCTCCCCTCCTCCATCACAAGCACCCGGTCGGAAAGCGGGAACGCTTCCTCCAGCCGGTGCTCAGATAGGATGACCGTGGTGCCGATTTCCCGGTTGATTTTTTTCACGGTTTCCAAAAACTCCGCCGCCGCGATCGGATCCAGCTGAGAGGCCGGCTCGTCCAGAATCAGCACCTCCGGATGCATGGCCATGACGGCAGCCAGATTCAAAAGCTGCTTCTGTCCGCCGGACAGTTCTGTCACTGATTTGTGGAACCAGGCCTGAATGCCAAAAAAATTAGCCATTTCCGCCACCCGGAACCGGATCATCCCGCTGCCGAGGCCCAAGCTCTCCAGCCCGAACGCCAGCTCGTGCCACACCTTGTCGGTTACGATCTGATTCTCCGGATTCTGCATCACAAATCCGATCTCCGACGACTGTGTCCGGAAATCCACCTCCTCCAGTCTCTGGCTGTTATACAGGATCCGCCCGCTCCGCTGCCCGTGAGGGGTTAAAACGGTTTTCAGG
>CAKXAF010000166.1:5284-6303 GCA_934869045.1 uncultured Nitrososphaerota archaeon
TGGCGGAGCAGCGTGCTTTTCCCGCAGCCTGATCTTCCGCAGAGCAGCAGGAATTCGCCCGGCTCTACCGAGAAGCTGACTTGATCCAGAGCTTTTTTCCGGGCTGCCGGATAAGAAAACGTCAAATTTTCGATCTGATACGCTGCCATTGCAGATCCTCCCATATGTCCAGTCCAACCGGCAGAAGCAGGAAAGCCGTGTAGGCACTGTAAATCATGATGCTGAAAAGTCCCGGGGCTTTCATCGCAACGGACGGAAAATACCGCATCCGCGTTTCCCCCAGCGCCGCTCCAGCCAAAAACAGTACCGCCAAACCTCCCATAATGCCCAGCAGCATCCTGTCCCGGGTGTCTAGCCGGAAGTTGGAAAAGCTGGTTCTCCCTTTGAGCCCATACCCTCTGGAGCGCATGGAGTCTGCCGTTTCAATGGCGTTTTCCAAAGCCCATGTCGTCAAAATGGAGAGGATTCGCAGGCCGTGCCTGGCCCGCTGCAGCAAATTTCCGCTCTTCAGATCTCTTCCTATACACATCTGACCTTCTGCAATTCGGGAAAGCTGCGCCTTGAATTTTGGGACAAACCGCAGCACCATGGAGAAAATCAGAGAAAGCGCAGGAATCACGCGCCCAAACAGATAAAGAAACTTATCGGAGGTCATAACGGCGTTGTAACAGGAAAACCAGAGCACTGCCGCGCCGAACATCACGCCCATGGCGATTCCGTAAAGGATGGATTCCAGCGTAATTGGGTTGTCCCGCAGATAAGTCAGAATCGTGACGCCTTGATGGCTGAACAAAGGGTTGATGGCCGCGACCAGCAGCATCGTGGAAAGGAGCCCGCATACTCCAAATTTGACTGCTCTGCCTCGGTTCAGATAAACCGAATAAATGGCCGCAGAGCAGAAGGACGCTGCCAGAAATACCGGGTGCATGACAAACATGGAGCAGCCAATCGCTGCTGCAACGAAACAGACATTCACCGCCGGATGACATCGGGAAAAAGCGTCCGACATCTCATCGTCC
>CAKXAF010000167.1 GCA_934869045.1 uncultured Nitrososphaerota archaeon
GTGATCACCAGCTCAAAATGCTGTACGCTGACAAACACCAGGATGGAGATCACAATTATGAAAAGAATGCGTTTCATATTCCTGCCGTTCAGGTCCATTTCCCGTCCTCCCCCGTTTCCGTGAGAAAATCCAACTATTCTCAGTATAGACAAAACTTTCTGCCAAC
The DNA here is from genome assembly GCA_934869045.1 of uncultured Nitrososphaerota archaeon. GTDB lineage: Bacteria > Bacillota > Clostridia > Oscillospirales > Ruminococcaceae > Merdivicinus. The sequence goes on from CAKXAF010000167.1 coordinate 167, forward strand.
GCAAGCCTTTTCACAAAAAATGCCCGGCTGGCGGAGTTTCCGCTGCCGGGCGCCGGTAAAAACTATTTTCCGCTGCTGAAATGGCACTCCAAATCCAGGCTCGGGATAGAAAGGGTCAGCATCGATTGATTTTTCTGGTCCAGCCTGAGGGTAAAATCCCCGGAATCCGTTTTTCCGCTGACCAGGATGGCGCTGCCGTCTACGCCTACCGTTACCCCGCTGGGCTCCGCAGCCAGATTGATCGAAGCGACGATAGCCTTGGTGACACTGCTGCTGAGGACCTTTTCACTGTCCGCTTCCACGCTGAGGCCCAGGTAGGACAGGCCGATGGTATCCCGGTCCAGTGTTACGGTCATGCCGTCGAGGGCAGCCGGCTGATGGAAAAGAAAGGTGCAGACCCCGTTTTCCGTTCGGTTCAGGTCGGCTTCCGCCTCAATACCGCCCATTTTAATCGTAGCCGCTACATCAAAGGGCCGGTTTATGGATTCCGCCACCGATTCCGCGCTGGGCGGAGCCTCCGCCGTTTTCCCCGTACCGCAACCAGCGCAGCACAATGCCGCCGACAATATCAGCGCCGCTCCGCGGAATGCCCGTCTTCTCCCCATCCGTATCGACCTTCCCTTCCGGCATGTTCTGTGCTATTGTATGCCGTGCTTCCTTGAAATATGCGCAGCAGCCCTATCTCAAATAAAGCTGCGGAACACATAAGGAAGTTCATCAATCAGATCGCTGGGCAGCATCGCATACTGGGTCAAGTTCTGAGCCGCCATATCCCCTGCCGCGGCGTGGAGGTAGACCCCCGCCACCGCCGCTGAGACCGTTGGAGCACCCTGGGCCAGCAGGGAGGCGATAATTCCCGCCAGTACATCGCCGCTGCCGCCCTTGGCCATACCCGCGTTGCCATTGTCGCTCAGATACCGTTCTCCCTTAGGCGTGGCAATGACGGTGTTGGCGTCCTTGAGGACCACCGTAACGCCATATTTGGAGGCAAACTGCGCCGCCACATCAAAACGCCTGGCCTTGACCACCTCCACCGAAAGACCGGTGAGCCGGGACATTTCCTTCATGTGAGGCGTCAGGATCACCGGCACATGCGCCTTTAAAAGCATATCCGGATTAGATGCGATGCAGTTGAGTCCATCTGCATCAATAACCAGTGGGCGGCAGGAACTGGCAATTAGATCCTCCACCAGCAGTTTGGTATCCTCGGTTACGGAAAGGCCACATCCCACCAGCACGGCAGTGGCCCAACGGCTCTGTTCTCGCAGTTCGTCCGCAGCATCCACAGAAATGCTTCCGTCCCCGGCTGTTGGCAGGCTGTGATGGATGCATTCCAGCAGCCGCCCGCCCACCAGCGGAACCACCGGCTGCGCCGTCGCCACCTTAACCAGCCCCACGCCACTTCGCATGGCTGCCAGCGCCGACAGGATCACCGCGCCGGTCATGTTCCGGCACCCGCCGATATCCAAAAGCCTTCCATAATCCCCTTTATTGGAATCCTCCCGGCGTCTGGGAATACAGTGAGCTGCCAGATCCGGGCGGATAACGGTGACGCCGTCTGCAATGGAGGCGATCTGTACCTCCGGAATGCCGATATCCACCAGCTCCAGACGCCCGCAGAGGGCCCGGGAGCTTTTCAGCAGATGAGCCGGCTTATATGCCGCAAAGGCATAGGTCACATCCGCCTGAAAGCTGTGGGGGTCAAAAAGACCGGTATCGCAGTCCACTCCGGAGGGCACATCCAGAGCAATTTTCACTGCTGAGGAGCGGTTGGCCTCGTCCAGAGCCTCCCGGCACCGCTCCGGAAGGTCTCCCGAAAAGCCGGTGCCGAACACCGCATCCACCACCACACCTGCAGAGCGGAACAGCCCGTTCCACTCCTCCTCCGGCAACGATGCGCCGTCCATCAGCGTCACCGGAAGCCCCTCCAGCGCATACAGATTGGACCGGGAGAGGGCGCTCAATTCCCGACCCATGAGGAATAGCACCGTTGCCTCCCCGCCTGCCTGAACCAGATGCCGGGCGACGACCAGCCCGTCGCCGCCGTTGTTTCCCTTCCCGCAGAGAACCAGTACCGGACGCTCGGTCACATCCACAAGGGCGAGAATCTGCTTTGCCGCCCCCGCTCCTGCGCGCTCCATCAGCTCCAGATAGCTGCTCCCCTGCTCCACCGCAGCGCTCTCTGCGATTTTCATCGCCGCGGACGTCAAAACCTTCATACCGCTCCTCCTTTTCCCTCCTGCCAGGCAACCACAAAGGCCGCGGCCAGCTCGTCTGTATGTGTCAGGGAAACGGAGAAGCACAGTCCCCGTTCCGCCGCCAGCCGGGCGGCGCGACCGGATAACGCGAAATACGGCGCGCCCAACGAATCGCGCAAAACCGAAACCTCCGCCAGAGAAAATCCCCGCACCCCGGTCCCCATCGCCTTGGAAAACGCCTCTTTTGCCGCATAGGAGGCGGCGATGGTCTCCGGCCGCATCCCCCGCTCCATAAATAACGCGTTCTCATCAGCCGAAAAAACCCTCGCTAAAAAACGAGGGTTCCGGATACTCTTTTCGATTCGGTCAATCCTGACGAGGTCGATTCCCGTAAACAGCCGAACCACCTGCCTGTCTTGGAATAAAGGAACGCATGCCTTCCAGCACCCGGTCGTTTGGGGTAAACACCAAAAGTGTTTTTCCCAAGGTTGCGTGGTTGAACACCGCATAGTAGTTTCCCGGCGCATCCGGGGAGACACAGGCATACACCCGGTTGTTGTAATCCTTCCCCGTATGCTCCTGGGCGTTAAACGGGCCAAACGCCTCGAATTTCCGGGCATTGGCGGTGATCAGGCGTTTGCGGCGGCGGCGCGCAACGATCTTGTCCACATCCATCTCCCCATTGGTCAGGATATACTCATACTCGACATTCATGGACGTGATCAGATACCATGCGCCGAACACTGCACCGAAACCGATCAGCGGTGCAAACATGGAAAACATCTGACCCAGGAGCGGAATAAACAAAAAGGAACCCACCAAAATCACAACAGAAGCCCCTGCATAAAAAATTTTCAGCAGAATGTCCTTTCCGGTGTTTTGCTTTTTCACCATATATTCAATAAAGACGTCCATAAGAAACCTCCGCGTTGATTGTATTTCCCTTCCGGGCTTACTTTTAGAATAGCATATCTATCGGAAAATAGCAAGAATGTGGAAATGTTTTCATAGTAAATTCACAGCTTTTTGAAAAAAGGCGGCCAGCTTGTGTATAAGCCCGACAGCCTTGTCCAGACTAGGGGCAAGGAGGAATGCATCATGAATATCACCGATATCAAAGTCAGAAGATTGCTGCAGGAAGGCCGTCTGCGCGCGGTCGTGTCGGTCACGGTGGACAATGAGCTGGCCATCCATGACATTAAGGTCATCGAAGGTCCGGAACGGCTTTTCGTCGCTATGCCCAGCCGCAAAGAAGTCAACGGTGTCTTCCGCGACATCGCCCATCCCATCTCCCCCGCCGCCCGCAATCAGTTTGAACAGGCGGTCCTCTCCGCCTACCAGCGGGAGCTTGCGCTGCAGCAGGCAGAACCGGAGCCTCATCCCGGAACCATCCATCCCGCAGCCGGTCTGACGGCGTCCGCAGCCGCAGTACCCGCAATGCCGTCCGGCTCAAAATTTTTCTAAAACCGAACGCATAATGCGCCGGTTCCCGCAGATACTAATTTTGCTGGAAGGGATTGCGGCAGCCAAAGGGCTGTTCCACAAGGCGTTTGCATCCTGCCCGGCACGAAAAGACCCAAACGGTTCGCCGGGCGGGTATTTTCAAGGTAGTCCGCGGTATACGGACGAAGCAACCCCCGTTTCCATATGGAAACGGGGGTTTTGCATGTTCGTTCTGCCGGATCAGCGGAAATATTCCACACCGCTCCGGAAGATTTTCTGATCCTTGTCCCCATCGATATTCTTGGCGACGTTGGAGCCAGTACGTTCACTGTGAGCCATTTTTCCCAGAACCCGTCCGTCCGGCGAGGTGATGCCCTCAATAGCGGCGGCAGACATGTTGGGATTATAGCGGATATCGTAGGTCGGCTGCCCAGTTAGGTCCACGTATTGGGTCGCAATCTGGCCGTTCTGGGCCAGAATACGGATCCACTCCTCGCTGGCCACAAAACGGCCCTCGCCATGGGAAATGGGGACGGTATGATAATCGCCCACCTGAGTATTAGCCAGCCACGGAGATTTGTTAGAGGCAATACGGGTGGTCACCATCTTGGACTGATGCCGACCGATGGAGTTAAAGGTCAGGGTCGGAGAATCGCTGGTCATCTCCACGATTTCGCCGTAGGGAACCAGGCCCAGCTTGATCAGTGCCTGGAAGCCGTTGCAGATGCCCAGCATCAGGCCGTCCCGGTTTTTCAGCAGTTCATGGACGCCGTCCTTGATCCGCGGATTGCGGAAAAACGCGGTGATAAACTTACCGGAGCCGTCGGGCTCGTCGCCGCCGGAAAAGCCTCCGGGGATCATGATGATCTGCGCCTTCTGGATCCGCCGGGCGAACTCCCGGACCGATTCTTCAATGGATCTGCTGGAAAGGTTGTTGATGACAAAGATATCGGTAGTAGCGCCGGCCCCCTCAAAGGCCCGCTGGGTATCGTACTCGCAGTTGGTGCCGGGGAATACCGGGATCAGCACCCGGGGAGAGGCCGTTTTAACGGCCGGGGCGGGACGGTGCCCAGCCTCGAAGCTGTATACGGGAACGGACTCTTCGCTGGTGGCAATGTTGCAGTGGAACACAGGCTCCAGCTTCTCTTCATAGGCTTTCTGCAGTTCTTCCAGGGTCAGCCGGACGGAGCCGTCGGCGGAGACGACCTCCGGGCGGTACGCCGTAACGCCCAGGACCTCGCTGTCGCAGGCCTTTGCGCTTCCGGACAGTTCCAGGACGAATCCGCCGTAGACCGGATTGAAGAGCAGCTCATCCGGCAGCTTCCGGGCAAACTGGAAGCCCAGCTGGTTGCCGAAGCCCATCTTGGCCACGGCTTCCGCTACACCGCCGAAGCCCAGCGTCCAAGCGGAAATTGCCTCTCCGGACCGGATCATCCGCTCCACCCGGCTGAACAGTTCCTTGACGCTTTCAAAATTCGGGGTTCCGTCGGCACAGTATTGGGGCAGCAGCAGAACCACCGTGGAGCCAATCTGCTTAAATTCGGGGGAAATGACCGTCCGGGCGTCGCCCATAGAGACCGCAAAGGAAACCAAGGTCGGCGGCACGTCGATCTCCTCAAAGGAGCCGGACATGGAGTCCTTGCCGCCGATGGCGGCACATCCCAGCTGCAGCTGGGCCTCCATGCCGCCCAGCAGCGCGGCCAGGGGTTTCCCCCAACGGCTGGGATCATTGCGAAGTCGCTCAAAATACTCCTGGAAGGTCAGCCAGCAGGGACTGTGGGCGCCGCCCGCGGCCACCACCTTGGCCACCGACTCAACCACCGCGTACATGGAGGCGAGATAGGGGTTCTGCTCGCCGATGTAAGGGTTGTAGCCCCAGCCCATGATGGAGCAGGCGTTGGTCTCGCCTTCCAACACTGGAAGCTTAGCTGCCATGGCCTGGGTTTTGGTCATCTGATACTTACCGCCGTAGGGCATCGTGACGGTGTTGGCGCCGATGGAGCTGTCAAACATCTCCACAAGCCCCTTCTGGGAGCAGATATTCAGACCGGAAAGATGGGCCAGCCAGTCCTCTCGGGTGTCCCTGCGGTCGTTCACCGGCTTGACGGGGTTCACGGAAACCACCGCCGTCGTGTGTTTCTCCGCACCGTTGGAATTGAGGAATTCCCGGGAAAGATCAACGATGCGGTTTCCGCGCCAGTCCATGGTCAGCCGGGGTTCGGCAGTGACAACCGCCACCTTGGTTGCTTCCAGGTTTTCCTCGTTGGCAAAGCGGATAAAGGCATCGGCATTGGCCGGAGAGACCACCACCGCCATCCGCTCCTGAGATTCCGAAATCGCCAGTTCCGTGCCGTCCAGGCCCTCATACTTTTTGGGTACCGCGTCAAGATTGATGGCAAGGCCGTCGGCCAGCTCGCCGATGGCCACGGAC
>CAKXAF010000168.1 GCA_934869045.1 uncultured Nitrososphaerota archaeon
CAAAACGGCCACCGCTCAGACCGGGCGTTATGATGAGAACGGCGAGGAATATGAACACGGATGGTTTGCGGGATTTTATCCGGCGGTGAATCCCAAATACGTCATTACGGTTCTGGCTGAAAACAGCGGCTTTGGCAACGGTACGGCCGCGCCGGTTTTCGCGGAAATCGTAGAGCAGTTGACCGCTCGCGGATGGTAAACCCCTCCCCGAAAGCAGCGCCTTAAGGGAGGGGTTGCGGCAAAGGAGCCAGGCGGCGCCTCTATTTCCTTTTTTGCAGGAGGTTGGCAATGCCGAGAAAGGCGGCGAACAGCACTCCGGCGCAGGGCCAGATGATCCATGTCCGGTCCCAGCGCATGGTGTAGAAGCTGACCCCCAGAAAGACGGCGGTAATCAGGCACCAGTAGATGCCGGCCAGGGGTGCGTTCCGCTTGTTCTCCAATTTTTTCTCCGGCGTGTACTCCCCCTCCTGAAGCAGCTTTTCATAACCTTCCCGGATCGTCCCCGCCCAGATCAGCAGGGCCGCCCCACAGGCAATCAGCAAAAGCAGAACGTCCACCATGACGATGTATGCCAGATCCCCTGCCTGAAAAGCAGCGGCCGCCAACAAAGGGATGACGCTGCTGATGCAGAGGCTGATTCCGGCGATGATGCACCGCTGATGTACCGGCTCGAATTCCGTCTTTTGGGATTGGGCCAGACCTCGGACACCGTATTGCAGTGTAAAAGTCTGTTCCTCCAGAAATTTGTAGGGTTCCAGCTTCATGCCGTTGAACAGGAAGAGCCCCACCCCCGCGCAGACGATCAGCAACAGGATAACGGTCCCCAACCCGCCAGCCAGATCCTCTGAAATCAAGGCGCTGCTGTAATCTGCCAGCCCGCCCAGCAGAATCAGCGTTACAGGAGACAGGATGCACGCGGCGGCCCCAGCCGCGAACCCTTTGGCCGCCTGCCGGTTTTTCTCCAAAAAGACATTGGCCTCTTCCAGGCCGACGCTGCGCTGGGATTCTTCCGTGTAGGTGTCCGGTGCGCCGCCGGCCTCTTCCTCAATTTCGTCCTTCAGCAGGTAATCGGTGGAAACGCCGAAAAGCTGGCTGAGCTGCAGGATCTTATCCAAATCCGGGACAGATGACGCGCTCTCCCATTTGGAGACCGACTGCCGGGATACGTTGAGCTGCATGGCCAGCTCCTCCTGGGACCATCCGCTTTTCTTTCGTAATGTGGAAATTTTTTCTGCCAAAATCATGGGGATTCCTCCGATACTGTTATTTTTGGTTTTCCTAAGAGTATTTTAGCAGAAAAAGCAGTTGACAGCCACCAATTGCCCTTGAAAATCTGTCAACCCGTAGTTGCAGCGGTAAATTTTCTGCGGGTTTTACAGGGTCACCACCCTGTCCGCCAGGAAGGAGGCCTCTTCGGGGTCGTGGGTGATGAGCAGGATCGTTTTGCGTTCCTTGAGTTCACGGAAAATCTCCATGGTTTCCCGCTTTCGGGTTTCGTCCAGCCCCTGAAAGGGTTCGTCCATCAAAAAAACATCTCCATCCCGGCAGAGCGCCCGGGCCAGCGCCACCCGTCGGCGCATCCCGCCGCTGAGCGTATCCGGGCGGGCGTGGAGTTCCCCGCCCAGTCCCAGCCGTTCCAGCCAGGTCTCCCCGCCAGTTCCCGCCACCTCGGCGTTCTGCAGGATGGTCAGCCCCGGAAACAGCCGGTCCTCCTGAAACACGGCGGACACGGTTTTGCCCTCCATGCCGGAGACCGTGCCGCTGTCGGCTTGCTCCAGCCCCAGCAGGATCCGGAAAAGGGTGGTCTTCCCCACCCCTGACGGCCCCATCAGCGCCGTCAGGCTGTTGTCGGGAAAGGTGTGGCTGAAGCCGTCCAGCACACGCTTTCCCCCAAAGCTTTTGGTCAGGCCGGTCACAACGATGGGCATGAGGAATCCTCCCTTCCAGCGCGGCCCCTGGCCAGCCGCAGCACCAGCTTTTCCACCAGCAGGCTCAGCAGGATGGTCACAGCGGTCCAGCAGAAAACGTCCAGCGTCTCCAGATAAACCTTGGCGTCCCGGAGCATGGTTCCGATGCCCGTCCGGGGCAGGGCCAGAACCTCTCCGGCGATGCCAGCCTTCCACGCAAAGCCCACGGCAGTGGACACTGCCGTCCGGAACAGGGGCGCGATAGAAGGCAGCCAGCAGAGCCGGACGGTCTTCCAGCGTGAGAAGCGGTAGACCCGGGCAACCTCCAGCAGCGTCCGGTCCGCGCCGCGGATGCCGTTGTAGACGCTCATGTATACCGGGGGAAACACCACCAGGAAGGATACGAACACCGAGAGATTGTAGGATTTGATCCAGACCAGGGCCAAAATAACGAAGGAGGTGACCGGCGCCGCCTTGATTACGGCCAGCACGGGACTCAGAAGGGTGTGTACGGCGGAATACCGCCCTCCGGCGGCTCCCAGCAAAATGCCTGCAGCCGTCCCGATGAGATATCCGAAAAATACCCGGCCAAAGGAAACCCCGATGGTCTCCCAGAAGTCACCGGTACCGCCCAGCTCCAGCAGCCGCCGTCCCACATCCAGAGGAGAGACCACCAGCAGCTGATTATTCATAGCCAGGCAGGCCATCTGCCAAAGGCCAAGCCAAAAAACGGCGACGAGGAACCCTCGCGCCGTTTTGGAGCAGAATCGTTTGAACCGGTTATCGGGTGTAGTAGAAGTCCTCACTGGGGATCGTCCCTCCGATAGTCTGGGGATTATAGTCGAACAGCACCTGGAGGAAATCACCCAGGGCGGCTTTCATCTCATCCCCTTCCAAGCAGACAATGTTGCAGTAAGGGATGGCCTTTTCCGCGACAGCCGCCTTGATCAGGCCGTATTCCTCCGAAAGAGCGGCGGCTTCGGCAGGGTTCTCATTGGCATACTGCGCAGAGGCGGCATACTGGTCCAGGAAAGCGTTGACTGCTTCCGGATTGGCCTCCACATACTCGGTCCGGCCGATAATCACGCCCATCGGCAGTTTTTTGGAGGTAGCTTTTTCCCATTCGGCCGACAGATCCAGGGCAATGGAGACATCCTGGTCCTGCATGGTGACCGTGGTCACGAATGGCTGGGGCAGCACAGCGACAGCGGTTTCAGCGGAGGCGATGGCGGCCGCCGCATCGGCATGTTCGGTCTTGTAGTCGATGGTGACGTCGGCCTCCGGGTCAATACCGTTCTGTTTGAGCAGGTATTCGAAGACATACTGGGCTGTGGTGCCTTTACCGCTGGAGATAATCGTCTTCCCCTTCAGGTCAGCCAGGGATTTTACGTCCTCTCCCTTGGTCACCAGATAGAGCACGCCCAGAGCGTTGACGCCCAAGACCTTGACACCGCCGCCGGTCTTGTTCCAGAGGGTGGCTGCCAGGTTGGAGGGAACAGAAGCGATGTCCAGCTCACCGGTTGAGATTTTGCTCACGACCTCTTCTGCTGCGCCAGCCAGGGTGAAGGTATAGGGACTGACGTCTGCGCTGTCGCTGTCAGCCATCATTTTGAGCATTCCGAGGCCGGTGGGGCCTTTGAGACCGGCAATGCTCATGGCGACATCCGGGATAGGGTTGTCCTCCTTGCTGCTTTCCGGGACGGAGGAGGGCTCGGAGGAAATCTCCGTAGAGACATCCGAGGAGTTTCCGGCAATGGAAGAGCCTCCCGGCAGAGAGGAGCCGGCGTTTCCGCCGCATCCGGACAGAACGCCCGCCGCCATGACGGCAGCGGCAAAAAAGGCGAGAATTTTGTTGCGTTTCATTGATTTTCCTCTTTTCTATGTTGCGGAATTTTGCAGAAGCGTATCCTTTTGGGAACGCTCCAATTTTTCCCAGTCAATCTGCCAGCAGTTCCGGGTTTTCCGGCGGATGATCCCCTCCCCTTCCAGCCTCTCGATGACTCGGTAAAGGGAGGCGCGGCCCATGCCCAGGGTGTGGCCCAGCCGGGCCAGGGGCTCCACGGTCACGTCTGAGCCCTCCCTGCGGAGGCGGAGCAGATAAAGCCGGAGCTTTTGCTCTGCGGTAGAGGCGGAAAACAGGTCGATCTTCCAGTTGAGGAACCGGATACGGTCGGTGAGGAAGGCCAGGTAGCTGCGGTTGACGGAGAAATCCTCGGCAAAGATGGCGGCAAGCGCCTGCTCTCCGATCAGGACGACGCCGGAGTTCACCGCCGCTGAGATGTGGGTGACAGGCGATCGGTAGCCGGTAAAAACGGTGGAAACGCCGAACATGGAACCGGAATAAAGCTGGTTGAGCAAAGCGCCTCCGGCGCTGCGCACCGCAAGACGGCCCTCTGTGACGATTCCCAAACTCCGCTGGTATCCGTCCAGGGCCTGGCCTCGGGAGAGGCTCCGGAATTCCACCCGGCCATCCAGCAGCGTCCTGACCCGTTCCAGAGAAAGCTCCCGGAATAACGGTGCGGCTGCGCAGGCCTTTAGCCAGGAGGGAGGATCCGCCGTTTGAATCATGGAGATCAGCCCTTCCATTTTTTCGGCGGATGCGCCCTGTCCGCCCATCCGCCGTCACAAGGAAAAAGTGTATCGTTTGGTACATTTTTATAATAATCCTTTTTGCCTCGGTTGTCAAGATTATTTTGGATAAAATTTGTATACTTAAATTTCGGAAAACCACCGCGCAGAGATCCTTGGGAAAGTAGTGCTTTTTTAGGAGAAATATGGTATAATAATCGTAAAGCTTTTCCGCCGGAAAAATGGGGCTGTGTTCGCAGCCTTTTCGTTCGTCGCGGCGGACGCGGAGGGGTTCTGCCCTTCCTCAATTCTTGAAAAATGGTACGTATTTATGGAAAAAGGACTGCAGAAATATGCAGCTCCATCCCTCTGCATTGGCGGGCGGTTGGGAGTTTCCGAGTATTTTCAGAAGGAGAACGCACACATGGCAGACATCGCGCAGCAGACAAAAGAAAATGCATTGGGGACCGAGCCGGTCGGCAGGCTCATCGTAAAAATGGCTCTGCCGACAATTACGGCCCAGGTGATCAACGCCCTTTATAATATCATAGACCGGATCTACATCGGGCGGCTTCCCGGCGAGGGCAAGCTGGCCCTCACCGGTCTAGGAATCACCTTTCCGATCATTATGGTCCTCTCTGCCTTTGCGGCGCTGGTGGGAATGGGAGGCGCGCCGCTGGCGGCGATCCGCATGGGCGAGGGAAATCAGAAGCAGGCGGAGAAGATCTTAGGTAATTGCCTTGCGGCGCTGTGCGTCCTGTCCGTCGTGCTGACACTGGTCTTCCTGCCGACGAAAACCGTGCTGCTGCAGTGGTTCGGCGCGTCGGAAAACACGATGCCCTATGCCAATGATTACCTGGGCATCTATCTGCTGGGGACGGTGTTTGTGCAGATTTCCCTGGGGATGAACGCCTTCATCACTGCCCAGGGCTTCGCCACGACTTCCATGCTTACGGTGCTTATCGGCGCAGTGACCAACATCGTGCTGGACCCCATCTTCATTTACGGCTGCGGCATGGGCGTAAAGGGCGCGGCGCTGGCCACCATTATCGCCCAGGCGGTTTCCTGCGTCTGGGTGCTGTGCTTCCTCTTTGGGAAGAAGACCCGGCTGAAGATCCGGCGGAACAGCCTGCGGCTGGAGGCGAAAACGCTGCTGCCGGTGCTGGGGCTGGGGCTTTCGCCCTTTATCATGCAATCTACCGAAAGCCTGGTACAGATCACCTTTACCTCCGGAATGAAGCAGTACGGAAATGACGATTACGTAGGCGCCATCACGGTGCTCATCACTTGTATGCAGGTGATCCTGATGCCCGCCATGGGGCTTGCGCAGGGTTCGCAGCCCATCAGCAGCTACAATTACGGAGCCAGGAAATTTGACCGGGTGCGGAAATGCTTTAAGCTGACGCTGATCTCCTGCGTTGCTCTGGAGGTGGCCGCCTGGGCCTTTGTGATGCTGTTTCCGGCGGCGTTGATCCGGCTGTTCAACAACGATCCTGCTTTGTTGGATATCGGCGTTTACGGCATTCGGATCTTTATGTTCGGACTTTTGGTCATGGGGATCCAGAACGCCTGCCAGTCCACCTTTGTCTCGCTGGGCCAGGCAAAAATCTCCATGTTTCTTGCGCTGCTGCGGAAGATCATCCTGCTGATCCCCATTGCGCTGGTTCTGCCCCGGATCTTCCAGGCCACGGGGATGTTCGGGCTGAGCGGGACCGACGGGCTCTTCTATGCGGAGCCC
>CAKXAF010000169.1 GCA_934869045.1 uncultured Nitrososphaerota archaeon
ACATCCATAATGGTTCCGGGCATGGGGGCTTTCATCTCGGTTCCGCTGACAGGGCCGGCGGGCGCAGCGGCAGGAGCCGGAGCGGGAGCGGCGGGGGCAGCAGGAGCAGCCGCGGGAGCGGGGGCAGCGGCAGGGGCAACCGCGACAGGAGCAACGCCGCCGACTTCTTCAACAGCGACGTCGTAAGCTTTTCCGTTAACCGTGATATTAAATCTTCTCATGACAAGTCATTCCTTTCCAAAATACGATGGTAACCGATCTGAAACAGCTTAACTGGTGTGCTTTTTCGGAAGCCGGGAAACCCGCTTGGAAGCGAGCATCTCCAGCGCAGAAATCAGGACGCTGCGGGTGTTGGCGGGATCAATGATTTCTTCCACCATGGAAGCCTTGGCGGCCTCATAGGGGCTTGCTTCGGTTTCGGCGTATTCTTCGGCCAGCTGTTCGCGGAGCTTTGCCGCATCTTCCGCGCCTTTCAGCTTGTCATGCCAGAAGAATTCCACCGCAGTCAAGGGCTCCAGTGCGGAAATCACAGCGCCGGGCCAGGCGATACGCAGATCCGCATTGCCGAAAGCAATAGCGGCCCCTCCAATAGCAGAACCAACATACACGGTGATTTTTGCGGTAGTGGCGTCGGCGTAAGCCCGAGCAAGCTTGGCGGAGATCTTCGCGCTCTCCGTCTTGATGCCGCCGCAGGTGCAGAAACCCTCCACGTTGACGAAGGTCACCACCGGCAGGTTGAAGCTGTCGCAGAACCGGACGAAATCCGCAATTTTCCCGTTTGATTTCCGCCCGGCGCGGCCGCACGCATAAACTACGCCCACTGTGCCGCCGCCGATGGAGGCGAGAGCGATACAGGCAGCGTCCGCGTATCCGGCCTTCAGCTCTAAAACCGTATCCGCATCGCAGACCGCCTTGATGAGATCAATGGGGGCCATTGCCGGTTCCACCGCTGCCAAGGAGGCGGTGCCTTCGCAGACCGGAGCAACGGACAGATTATTCAGGGGCAGTATGGAAACCAGCTCCCGGGCTGTGGCGACAGCAGCTGCGGCGTCTCCGCAGACGATGTCTGCAACGCCCGCTTCCTTGGCGGCGGCTGCACTGGAGTCTCCCTCCGCATCGGCAAAGTAGAGGGAAGCGTCCTCCGCCATAACAACGACGTCCGCCGAGCAGGCCATCATAGCGCTGATTCCGACGCAGCTTCCGGCCACCACCGCGATCTGCGGCACAACGCCGGACAGATTGGATGCGGCGGCGAGAATCCTGCCATAGGAAGCCAAGATCTCCGGCCCTTCGCTGAGCTTGGCCCCGTTAGAGTCGTAGATTGCAACCAGCGGCGCACCGTTCTTCACCGCCAGGTCATAGACCTTGGCGATTTTCTCCGCATGGGCACGGGAAACGGCGCCCCCCAGGGTGGTGATGTCCTGGGAAAAGGCGTAAACCACATCCCCATCGATACTGCCGTAGCCGGTGACGACGCCCACTCCGTCTTCGCCGCAGGCCGCAAAGGCATCCAGCTCCACGAAGGTACCGCCGTCAAACAGCGCAGTTATCCGGTCCCTTGCAGGGGAGGATTTCTGGAGAGCGGCTTTTTTCTGCTCAAGCTTTTCCAGCTTGGTTTGGTAACTCATTGTACAGCCCCCATTCTATGTAATTGGCGCAAACCGTTCAAAACGGACGAATATGGAGAGATCCGGCAAAAAACCATCCGCTTTTTGCCAAGTTCCTCAAATTCACCCATTATATTATACTACACCGAATTTCAAATAACAAGAATATCTTATGACATTTTACATTTCCTACAGTTCCGAAGGAAACTACTTAGTGAATTTACGCAATTTTCTTCGTCCAATGGCACCTTCAGCGCCCCCAGAATCCCCCGGTCCACCTCCGGCGCGAAGGCTGCGCGGTCCAGGCCGATGTTGACCGCCGCGTCGAATACCGCCCGCATCAGGCCGTCGAAGAGATCCGCGTCCCCGCCGGATTCCCCTCCCTCAATACGGATAGCATCCTCCAGCTTGCGGTAGCAGATCCAACCGATCAGCTCGTTCCCCGCCAGCGCAATATAATAGAGCTTTCCTTCCGAAAGACAGCCCTCAAACTGCGGGAATTGGTCTTCCGAGGTATACGGTTTGATAATCAGCATCCCACGTCCTCACTTTCTGCCCCGGCGTTCCGGCGCGATGGCGCGTTTCCCCCGCTCGGCCAGCCGGCGGAGCATGTCCACTTCATCGGCAGTCAGCTCCCGGTGGGTTCCGGGCTTGAGCATCCCCAGCTTGACTGGCCCCACGGCCAGCCGCTTCAGCCTCGCCACCTCCAGGCCCACTGACTCGCACATCCGCCGGATCTCCCGGTTGCGCCCTTCAGTGATGGTGATGAGCATAACGCTTCGTCCAGGCTCCTCCGTGACGATCTTCACCTCTGCGGGGTTTGTCCGTTCCCCGTCCAGGATGATTCCCTCGGTAAGCTGGACCAGTTGCTCCGGCGTCACTTCACTGTGAACGGTGACCCGGTAAGTCTTGGGCACCTGCCGGGAGGGGTGAGTCATGTCGTTGGCAAAATCCCCATCGTTGGTAAAGAGAAGCAGCCCCTCGGAATTCATGTCCAGCCGCCCCACAGGGAACACCCGCTGGGGGATGTCGGCGACCAGCTCCGAAACACAGCGGCGTCCCCGGTCGTCAGACATGGCGGTAAGGTATCCGCGGGGCTTGTAGAGCATATAGTAAACTGCGGTATCCCGCTGGCGGACATCCAGCTTTTCCCCGTCCACCTGGATGTGATCCCGAGCCGGATCCACCTTCTGGCCGGTCTCCGCAATATGCCCATTGACTTTGACCCGTTTTTCTGCGATGAGCTCCTCTGCTTTGCGGCGGGAGCACAGTCCGCTTTCCGCAAGCACCTTCTGCAAACGAATTTCCATAATATTCCTTCTTTCCGGCGCGCGTAAAACGGGCACCTTTATGCATTTTCCAATCCAAAATGCTTTGCCAGAGCCGCCAGCATTTCCTGCCTGGTATCCAGCTCCGGGTTTTCCCGGACAAGGGTAAAAAAGCCGCTTTCTGCAAACTCCCGGTAATGTTCGGGGCTGTTGACCCGGGCGATCCCTTCCTTAAAGCTTTGCAGCGTTTCCTCCGGATGAGGGCATTTCCCGATCTCCTTCAGCAGGAATTGCTTTTCCGGATCGGTGCGGTCAAAAAACCGCTCTGTGGACAGGGACTGGGGCGACAGGAGGATGGCGACCCGGGAATAATCAGAGATTTCCCTCAAAATGCTGCAGGGGATGTTGGTATCCACGATCACCTTCCGGTTGGCGGACAAGCGGATCAATTCTGCTGCCTCAAAGCCGGCAATCTCCCACGGAACGGCCTCAAACCACCGTTCAAGCTCCTCCGGCGTGCGGCTTACATACTCCTGCCAGCTTTTCATGGTATTAAAATAATTCAGATCGGGCTGCTGTTCTTCTGTGACCACCGAAAGGATGGTGTCCATGTTATAATTTTCCTCACAGTGGAGCATCCCGTACTTTTCCGCCAGCATCCCGCACATGGTAGACTTTCCCGCATAGGCCGTCCCGTTTATAAAGTAGCAATTTTTCAGATAATACCTGAGAATGTTGTTTTGGATTTCCATAATTCTCTTCTTCCCAGCGCACGTAAAACGGGCGCCTCATTTTATGTCAGCCTTTTTCAAACAGACTTGTGACCCACTGCCATAGCCTCTCCCAAAGCCCTGTCTTTTCCGGAGATAGTCTGGCTTCTACCGGCTGCTGCGCCGTCAGCGGGGCGGTGAAGTATTCCTCCCCGTCCAGCAGACAGCGGACCGTCCCCACCTGCTGCCCCAGCTGCACCGGCGCATACAGGAAGTGAGCCACCTCTACCTCCCAAGTAACCCGGGACACTTCTTCTGACAGCACGCAGGGCTCCAGCCCGCTGCAGGCGGCGATGACAATATCCTCCACTCCGCCAGTCACCGGTACGGAAAGCTGTTCCGGACGATCAGGCGCCAGTACCACTTTGGAAAACCCCCAGTCCAGAAGCTCTGTATGATCCTGCCAGTCATTGGGATCGGAAAGGGTGACGCAGATCAGCGTGACGCCCTCCCGCTCCGCGGCGGACACCAGGCAGCGTCCGGATTTTTTGGTAAAGCCGGTCTTCAGCCCGATGCAGCCCGGATATTCCTTCAACAGCCGGTTGTGATTGGAGAGCCAGCGGTCGGCGGGAGGATTGCCATAGGAGAGCTTCATGCTGCTCTGAGAGCAGATAGCACGGAAATCCTCGTTCTGCAGCGCCGCACGGGCCAGCAAGGCCATATCTCTGGCCGTCGAATAGTGACTCTGCCCATCCAGCCCGGAAGGCGTTTCAAAGTTGGTGTCCTTCATGCCCAGCTGAGCGGCGCGGCGGTTCATCATCATCACAAAATCCGCTTGTGTCCCAGCAATCCGGACGGCGGCCGCGTTGGCAGCGTCGTTGCCGGAGGCCAGAAGCATCCCGACCGCCAGGGTCCGCAGAGTCGCCTGCGCCCCTTCCGTAAGGCCCATGGAGGTCCCCTCCACCTTGATTGCCTGGGGATTCACTGTAAAAAGCTCATCCAGCCCTGGCTGTTCCAGGGTCAGGATCGCAGTCATGATCTTTGTGGTGCTTGCCATGGAGAGACGCTCCTCTCCTCCCTGGCTCCAGATGACCCGCCCGGTACTCGCTTCCATCAGCACAGCGCCCTTCGCCGAAACTTGCGGCTCTTTCTCCGCCCGCACCGCCGGCCCTGGAAAAACCAGCGCCAGCGTACAGCAAAGGGAAAGAATCCGGCCCAAAAAACGTTTCTTCATGCCAAAACCACCTGCATGTTTTGATTGCGGAAATCTCCGCGATACAAAAACCTATGCAGGCGGCTTGGGAATCATGCGGGCTATTCCGCTTTTTCCGCTTTCGCGTCCTTGGACTTGGCATCTTTGGCCTTGGTGATGACATCGGAGACCTTGTCGATGATATCCGGCACCGAGTTGACAACCTTGTCGGCGGTGTTGGAAGCCGTGGCGATTTGCAGCAGCTTCACATCTCCATCCTTCACCACCAGGAACGCCAGGGGCTGAAGGGTGATTCCGGCGCCGCCGCCGCCGCCGAAGGTCTGCTTTGGCTGGCTGGTGGGAAGATCCGTCCCGCCTGTGGCAAAGCCGAAGGACACCTTGGAGACCGGAATAATCGTCGTGCCGTCCGGTGTGACAACTGGATCGCCGATGATGGTATTAACATCCACCATCTCCTTAATTTTTTGCATGGTAACGCCCATAAGACCTTCAATGGGATGTTCCGACATAATCATTTCTCCTATTCGTAACAGATTTATTGAACCGGCGACCGCTGGCCGCTGGCTGACTGCCTGCCTGAAGTGCTGGAGGCCCTTTTGACCATCCTTCTGTAAGTATGTGTCAAAAACCGCGCGCCCATGCGCAGCGCCGCCCAAAGCAGAATCCCCAGCCGGATCTTCAGCTTGAAATCGATTTGCTGCCAGGTCTCCCCGCCGCAAAAATCGCAGAAAATATCCACCCGTTTCGTCCGCACGCACATCATGCTTTTCAGTGCGGCCAGGCTTCCGTGAACCACAGCGCAGAGTTTCCCGTAGGTCAGGGCGGTCTCCGCCGCGTCTTCTCCGCCTACTGTGATGCAGACCTCCAAATCCGTCAGCCGGAAGTGCTTCAGCAGAAAGGGCAGCGGTCTGGAAACGGATCGAATCAAATCCCAAACGATTTGGACGGTTTCTTTCACATTTCCTTTTTCCGGTTTTTTCCCAGGCTGGACAGCCCGCTTTTTTTTCGCCGGAGGGCTGGCTTTTTTCGCCGTTTTTCTCTTTTTTCGGGACTCCTTTTCCGCTTTTCGGGCTTCCCGGATCTTTTTTTCCTCGTCAGTGACCAACAGGCCGTATTTCCACCGTCCGACTCCCACAGAAACCAGAAATTCATCGGAATAATGAACCGTGAACACCAGGCTCAGGGACAGGAGTCCTGCAAAAAGGCCAGTGATGCATCCAAAGATGATCCACCCCATCCGCGCTCCCCCTTTTCGGATTAAGTCCCCGATTCGATGGTCAGCTGCTCGCTGCCCTCCTCCCCGTCCGGCTGCTCTCCGGGTCCCCCGCCGCCAGGAATCGGCGGCAGTTCTGCAAGACTGGAGAGCCCAAAAC
>CAKXAF010000170.1:0-5170 GCA_934869045.1 uncultured Nitrososphaerota archaeon
CCGCGGCTGTCTCCGGGTGCTGTCAGATACCGATGTGCAGCTGAAATCCTCCCGCTGCGATGAGAAAACAGCGGTGGAGCAGGCGGTGGCTTCCATTCTCAGCCTGTCCCATTCCGCCGGAGGGAGGGCTTCCGAATGATCAAGTGCAGAATGCCGGTAATCGTTGAGGGGAAGTATGACCGCATCACCCTTTCCGCTTTGCTGGACGGCACGATTCTGGAGACTGGCGGTTTTGGTATTTACCGCAATCGGGAGCTGATGGAAATGCTCCGGGTCTTGGCGAAAAAGACTGGCATCGTCGTTCGTACGGATTCCGACGCAGCCGGGTTTCAGATCCGCAACCACATCCGCTCCGCCATTCAGGAAGGGACGGTCATCCATGTGTACATCCCCGACGTTTACGGCAAGGAGCGCCGCAAGGCAGCCGCTTCTAAAGAAGGAAAGCTGGGCGTCGAAGGTCTGGATCCGGCCACCCTGGAGGAGGCCTTCCGGAAGGCGGGTATTGGCACCGAGGAGGTCGCAGATCCCGGCGAGCCGGTGACGAAGACCGACCTGTACCTTTGGGGCTTTACCGGGACCGACGGCGCGTCAGAGCGCCGGAGGCAGCTGCTTTTGAAGCTGGGCTTTCCGGAACGGATGTCTGCCAATGCGATGCTTGGTGCAATAAATGTTTTGTATAATCGAGAAGAATTTTCCAGACAGTTGTCCAGCTGGTTCCTGACAGAAGAGGAGGCTTTCCATGAATTCCCCGGCTGCTGAATCCGCAATTTGCGCTTTGGAAAACGCGCTGGACCGGGGTGAGCCGGTGGGGGCATATCTCGCCTGCGCCAATGTACTGGCGGAGCTTCTTGCCCTGTGCTATACTGCCTCCGGCATGCCGGTTCCGCCCTTGCAGGAGCGGTTTGCCCGGCTGCCGGAGACTTCGCTGGGGCGGGAATTTCTCCCCAATCTGGAGGCCTACGCCCGGCTCTGTATCCGGCTGGACGGCGTATCTCCCGGCCGAAAGGCCGATACTTTTTCCCAGGTGACGGATGCGCGCCGCCTGCTGCGGCGGATGCTGGAAGGATAAGGAGAGTCCCAATGGTTTTTTCAAGTATCACCTTTTTATTTGCCTTTTTTCCGGCAGTGCTGCTGATTTATTTCTGCTGCCCGCTCAAAGGAAAAAACTGGGTGCTGGCGGCATCTGGATTGCTGTTTTACGCCTGGGGCGAGCCGGTCTATATTGTTTTAATGGTCTTTTCCACGCTGGTGGATTATACGGCTGGCAGGATCATCCACCGGTTTGCGGACCGTCCGACGGTCCGGCGGACGGCGCTGGTAGCTTCCATTGTCATCAACCTTTCCCTGTTGGGCGTGTTCAAGTACAGCTCGTTCCTGATCGGCAATCTGAACAGCGCCTTTGGATGGTCCCTGCAAAATCCGGATCTTCCCCTGCCTATCGGGATTTCTTTTTACACCTTCCAGAGCATGTCGTATACCATCGACCTTTACCGCGGAGATACCCGCGTACAGAAAAACTACGTCTATTACCTGGCTTATGTCAGTATGTTCCCGCAGCTGGTAGCCGGCCCCATCGTCCGGTATGAGGATGTGGCCCGGGAGTTGGAAAACCGCACCGTCACGCTGAACAAGATCGGAGAGGGCGCCTTTCAGTTCGCTATGGGACTGGGGAAAAAGGTGCTTCTGGCAAACAACATCGGCCTCCTCTGGACTCAGGTGAAGGCGGCGTCCGGCGACAGCCTTCCGGCGGTAACGGCCTGGTTGGGGATTTTGGCGTTCACCTTTCAGATTTACTTCGATTTTTCCGGGTATTCAGACATGGCCTGCGGTATGGGGCGGATACTGGGCTTTACCTTCCCCCGGAACTTCAATTTCCCGTATATGGCGAAATCCATCACGGATTTCTGGCGGCGGTGGCACATTACCCTGAGTTCATGGTTCAAAAGCTACGTGTATATCCCTTTGGGCGGAAACCGCAGGGGGACCGTGCGGACAGTCTGCAATCTGCTGATCGTCTGGCTGCTCACCGGACTTTGGCACGGGGCCAGCTGGAACTTTGTCCTTTGGGGGTTGTATTTCGGCGTTCTGCTCATCTTTGAAAAATTTTTTCTTGCCAGGTTTCTGGAGCGGCTGCCCGGCTGGGTTCGGCGTGTCTACACCTTCCTGCTGGTGGTGCTGGGCTGGGTCTTCTTTGAGATGGAAACGCCTGCCGCTATCGGGCAGTTTTTGCAGTCCCTGCTGGGTGCGGGCGGGATTGCGGACAGCCATTCCGGCTATCTGCTGCTGACCTTCGGGCTGCTGATGCTGGTTTGCGCAGCTGCGGCGAACAACTGGCTCCCCTCTCTTCTGGCCAAGGCGGAAGACCGGTGGCCGGCGGTGCGATGCCTCCGGCCGGTGTGGATGGCGGCGCTTTTGGTCGCGTCTACGGCTTTCCTGGTGAACTCCACCTATAATCCCTTTCTGTATTTCCGATTCTGAGGAGGTTTGCGTTTATGCGTTTTGCAGAGATTATGCGGAATAGCGGCCGCAGGCTTCCGCTATTCGGCAACATTCTTTCCGGCCTACTGTTTTTGGCGGCGCTGTTTTTGGGTGCGGTGATGACATTCGCGGTGCCGAAGGCGGAGTTTTCCGAGGACGAGAACAAGTATCTGGCGGAGTTTCCGAGGTTTTCCGTTTCCAGCATCCGGGAAAAGACGTTTATGAGCGGTTTTGAGGACTATTCCGCGGATCATTTTCCGGCCCGCTCCGCCTGGATCGGCCTGCAAACCCGGCTTCAGCTTCTTATGGGTCAGCGGGAGGTCAACGGCGTTTATATTTTGAAGGACCGGCTTCTGGAACAGGTGGCCCCTCCTTCCGGAAAAAATGTAGCCAATTCGGTTCTGGCCATGAGCGAATTTGCGGAGCGCTTCGATGGAGCAACGTACCTGATGCTGGTTCCCACGGCTGCGGAGATCTACCACGGGATGCTTCCGGCCGGTGCGCCGACTCTTTCCGAGCGGACGACCATTGACGAGGTCTACAAAAAGGTGCAGAACGTCACCACCGTGGATGCCTACGCTTCGCTGAGCACCAACAGCGAGCAGTATCTCTACTATCGGTCCGATCATCACTGGACCTCCCGGGGAGCTTATCTGGGCTATGGGGCGCTGTCCGCGAAAATGGGCTTCACGCCGGTCCCCCTGGACCGGTTCAACGTGGAGCATGCCAGCCACAATTTCAGGGGTTCCCTGTACAGCAAGGTCATCTACAGCGGGGTGGACGCGGACAGCATCGATTTGTATTCCTATCCATCCGGCGCCAATGTGACCGGGGTTTCGGTGTTTGACGGTACGAATTGGGAAGAACGGGACAGCCTGTATTGCCGAGAATTTTTGGAGAAAAAGGATCAGTATTCGGTCTTTCTGGGACAAAACCAGCCAGTTGTCACCATTGCGACGGACTATCCCGGCGATAACAGCCTGATTATTTTTAAGGATTCCTACGCACATTCGCTGGCGCCGTTTCTGGCGCTGCATTACAGCAAGATTACGCTGGTGGATCTGCGCTATCTCGCGGTGCCCTTCGAGAGGGTTGTGGATCTGGGCAGCTACAGCCAGGCGCTGTTCTGCTACAATGTCAAGACCTTTGTGGACGAGAACAACGTCCGGAAGGTCAATTTGAAGCCGTGACGCTTTTTCAAATAAGAATTTTCTAACCAAACGAAAGCCCTCCCGCCGGAAAAGACCAGCGGGAGGGCTGCTTTTTTCAAAGGAGGAGACTCAGCCAATGTGTTCAAAAAGGGAAGTGACGATTTTTGTGGCAAAGTCCGTGGCGGTTTTGACCTTGTCGTCGGTCAGCTTGCCTGTGCCGAAGAGGCCTTTCTTGATTTCCAGGCCCTGCACGCCAGAAACCGTTACGTTGTTGGCTTTAAAAATGTCGGCCAGCTCGCCGATGTCGCCATCGCCGGTGTTGGACAGGGTGATGATAGCAACGTTGGAAGCACGCTCCGCGCTGAGATCCTTGCAGAAATCCAAAAGCTGTTTTGCTTTTTTGCCGTAGTTGTCAAACACGATAATAACCAGCTTTTCCTTCTCGCAGGGATATGCAGGCGGAATCTGATCGCACTTACATTTGAAGGTTCTGCCGACAGCAGTCGCTACAGCCTCCGCATTGCCTTTACCGTTTTTGGAGAAGTACAGCACTTGCATTTTCATGATGAGATCGTCCTTTCAGTCTTCCTATGTCAGTTTCCATCCGGGAGAATGGAGCCGGAGCAGCCCGCCTCCATAGCGCAACTGCTCCAGTGTATTTTTATACAGTAATTCTAGTTTAGCATGAAATATGAAGATTGTCAAAAATAATCTGTAAACATTCGATTAAATTATGAATATACGTAAAAATATCTGAATAAAACTTGGATGATTTGCCGAATTTTCTGCAAAGCATTTATTTTTTCCAGGCAAGGGGTGAAAATAGCATCAGCATGGGGAAAAGTTCCAGCCGCCCGGCCAGCATATCAAAGGAGAGCACGATTTTCGACAGTGCGCTCAGCTCTCCGTAATGCCCAGCAGGCCCCACGGCCCCAAGGCCGGGTCCCACGTTGTTGATGCAGGCGGCCACAGCGGTGAAGGCGGTGGTGAAATCCAGCTGGTCCAAGGCCAGGACAAGGAACGAGGCTGCGTAGAGAATCACATACACGATCAGAAAGGCGCTGACCCCGCTGAAGACTTCCTGCTCCACCGTCTTTCCTTCGAATTTGATGGAGTTAACCGACCGCGGTGAGATCATGTGCTTGATCTCCTTTTTGGCGATTTTTCCAAGGATGAGAATTCGGGAGACTTTGATGCCTCCGCCCGTGGAGCCGGCACAGGCCCCGCAGAACATCAGGCATACCAGAATCACTTTGGAAAACAGCGGCCATTTGTCAAAATCCGCCGTGGCAAAGCCGGTAGTCGTAATGATGGAGGAAACCTGGAAAAAGGCGTATCGCAGGGACTTCCCCACCGTGCCGTAGAGATGGAAGATATCTGCGGCGATTAGGGCGGTGGAAACGCCTATGATCCCCAGATACCAGCGGGCTTCCTGACAGCGGAAGGCCTGGGCTGCCTCTCCGGCCAGGAGCAGGTAGAAAACGTTGAAATTAATGCCAAAGAGCGTCATAAAGACGCCGATGACAATGTCGGCATAGGCG
>CAKXAF010000170.1:5180-6078 GCA_934869045.1 uncultured Nitrososphaerota archaeon
TCAAAAACCGGCATCCCACCGGCGGTGAGCAGGATAAACTCGACTAGGGTCAGCCCCAGGTAGATGCCGTAAAGGATGCGCGCGGTCAGCTTCAGCTTTGAGACCAGCTTGCCTACCTGAGGCCCCGGGGATTCCGCGCGGAGAATGTACATGGATTGGGAGTCGCTGTCTGACTTGGGGAGCAGCGCCATAAGAAAGACCAGCACACCCATCCCCCCCACCCAATGGGTGAAGCTTCGCCAGAACAGCATTCCCTTGGACAGGGCCTCCACATCGGGCAGGATGCTGGCGCCTGTGGTTGTAAAGCCGGATACCGTCTCAAACAAGGCGTCCAGATAGTTAGGGATTTCCCGGCTGAGCCAAAAAGGAAGCGCGCCAAAGAGGGAGACGACCACCCAGCTCAGTGCGACGATCAGAAACCCCTCTCGTGTGTAGATCCGCCGGTTTTTGGGCTGACGGGCCGTCAGGGCAAGGCCGCCGCCAACCAGCAGGATAATGGGAAGGGCAAAGGACAGGGCAGTGTCTTCTCCGTAGAGAAAGACCACGAGAAGCGGCAGGAGCATCAGCCCTCCGCAGATAACCATGACCCGCCCGAGTACGTATAAAATCATGCGGCCGTTCATGGGCACCGCAGTCCCCCTTTCTTATTCCAGGATATCGCTGAGATCCCGAAGATATTGATTGGCCGTTACGACGATCACGGCGTCCCGGGGTTCCATGGTATCGCTGCCCTGGGGGATAATGGGCTTTCCGCCGCGGATAATGCAGGCGATTAGGACGTTTTGCTTGGTTTTTAAATCCTTCAACGGGATTCCGGTGAATTTTGCATTTTCCGATACGACAAATTCCAGCGCCTCCACCTGGCCGCCCACCAGCTTGTAGAGGGTCTGTACACTGC
>CAKXAF010000171.1 GCA_934869045.1 uncultured Nitrososphaerota archaeon
CCTTTTATAATGTAGGAAAACCTGTTAAATAAATAACAAGGCAAATCGACTTTTTCAGCTGCCTCTCCAAAAAAACCGCGCCGGTCAAGCTACCGGCGCGGTTTTGAAAAATTCCCCCCTGCATTTTTCGCAAATATCCTCTGAATGGCTGTTACTTCCAGAGCAAGATGCCAGACGTCCGATAGACTTGACAGCTATCCTCCTGACAGTTTCCGCTGCAGAGACAGCGGCGCCGCAGCTCGCCATCCTCGCCCCGCGTCACTTCAATGCCGACGTTTTCTCCCCGTTCCGGGCAGTATTTTACCTCGTAGCTTTTTCCTTCCACGCTCATATCCTCCTTTTTCCGGTCCCCTGCCGGAATTCGTCGGCAGGGCGCTGTTACCAGCTTATGTATCCTGGGCCCGATTCATGCATCCTTATGAAAAAAAGCGGGGTCCCGCATAATCCGCGCATATCATCCAATATTCCTCTCATACGAATATACGGACAGAACCGCAGGCACTTCCTGACGCACGCTCCAGGAGGTGCAGAAAGGAGCATATCATGGATTTTGCCGCCAAATTGCCCGCAAAAGCCCGGGCCCTGCTGCAGAGAAGGGAGCAGCAGAAGCACTCCGCCTTGCTGGAAGAGCTCTCCGACCTCCAGCTTCAGCTGAATGCAGCCCGAAGCCAATTCGATATTCTCACCGATGAGGATATGATCGATGCCTGCTGCTACCAGATCAAGGCACTTGCCACACGTTATGACCGGATGCTCCGGGAGGCCAAATGCCGGGGATTGCAAAGCGCTCCCTATGGGGTAGATTCCGCCTTTCACCGGGAGTAAGCCTTTCCATCTGGGGGAAAAAGGTGTATAATAGATCTGCCGGGATCTCCGGCGGAAAGGATGAATGGCCTTGATCCAGAACCCTCATGTACAGGAGCTGATCGAGAGCATCGCGTCTCTCTGCTCTCCCCGGAAGATTTACATTTTCAGCATGAAATACGACCTGCGCCAGAATGTCACCGGCTTCAAGCTCTGCGTTGTCGCGGATACTGCGGATAAACGGAAGCTGGAGCAGGACATTTATCTGACGCTGGACTGCGAGATTCCCTACGACGTCGTCGTCTATACCAGCGAGGAATGGGAGCAATTCTCCGGCTCCGGCCACTCCTTTGCCCACAGCATTCTGGAAAAGGGGGTTCTGGTCTATGACAAGGCGCCGGAATAACCCCTTCGACAGCCGCCGTTATCAGGATTGGATGAACGCGGCCTACGACGATTACCGGGCCGCTAAGCTGCTGTCCGGCGACAACACGCTGAACAACGCCACAGCCTTTCACTGCCAGCAGTGCGCTGAAAAGGCGCTGAAGGGTTTTATTTTGGCCAGGACCCATCAGGCGGTGGACGGGCACAATCTGACCTGGCTCTGCCGCAGAGCTGTCTCCGTAGACGGAAGCTTTCGGGAATGGATGGATGAAAGCGCCGCCCTGAACCGATACTACATTGAAACGCGGTACCCGACGGATATTCCCACCGAGATTTCAGACGAGGAAATGACCCGGCTCCTGCGGATGACGGAACGGTTATTTTACTATGTCGCCGACGAGCTGGGGGTCACCGGCTCGCTGGATGA
Source organism: uncultured Nitrososphaerota archaeon (assembly GCA_934869045.1). GTDB lineage: Bacteria > Bacillota > Clostridia > Oscillospirales > Ruminococcaceae > Merdivicinus. The sequence continues at coordinate 1,616 of CAKXAF010000171.1, forward strand.
TCTGGAGGCTTATTGACTTTTGGGAGTAAAGGGGCAGGTTTCGCGCTCTGCGGAACGGGCGGAAAGGTCTATGCCCCATTTTTTGCCTCCCCAGGCAAGTGAAGCGTTCCTCCCGCCTTTTGGAAAAGGCCGGGCGGACAGACGGAAAGGGCTGGAACTTCTCCCGGCCCTTTTGGTTTTAGTCGTTTTTATCTTTCGGCTTGAATACTAGCGCGACGATCAGCCCGAACAGGATCGCCGCCGTGATTCCGGCCGCAGAGGCGGTCAGCCCACCGGAAAGGACGCCCATCAGCCCGTCCTTATCGATAGCTTCCCGGACACCCTTGGCCAGCAGGCTGCCGAACCCCGTCAGGGGAACGCTGGCTCCGGCCCCGGCAAAGTCAATCAGCGGCTGGTACCATCCCAAGCCGCCCAACACCACGCCGGCGACTACATAGGCCACCAGGATCCGGGCCGGCGTCAGCTTGGTATAGTCGATGAGGACCTGTCCCACCGCGCAGAGTGCCCCGCCGACGAGAAAAGCTTTTGCATATTCCCAAAAAGTTTCCATACTTCCTCCTATCCCCTTATCCGCCCCGCTCGTGGCTGAGATGGATCAGATGGGCGATGCCGGGAATGCTTTCGCCCTGCTGCACCGAGGTGGGGGACATCAGCGCGCCGGTAGCGATAAACAGCACGTCCTTGTACACCCCCGAAGCCAGGCGGGGCAGCACATAGGCGCAGAGCACCGATGCCGAACAGCCGCACCCCGACCCGCCCGCGTGGACGTCCTGTCCCTCGAGATCGTAAAGCATCAGCCCGCAGTCGTCATGCTGCCCGGAAATGTCGATTCCTTGGCGGTTGAGCAGATCCAGCAGCAAATCCTTTCCCACCCTTCCCAAATCCCCGGTCAGGATCAAATCGTAATCCTCCGGGCAGGTTCCAGTATCCTTAAGAAAGGTTTCGATGGTGGACGCAGCCGCCGGCGCCATGGCCGCCCCCATGTTGTTGGCGTCCGTTATGCCTAGGTCGGTGATCTTCCCGATGCAGACCTCCCGGATATAGGGCGGCTTTGCGGAACCCCCTACGATGACCGCCCCGGAGGCCGTAGCGGTCCACTGAGCGGTTGGGGGACGCTGGCCGCCGTATTCCAGCGGAAAACGGAACTGCCGCTCTGCTGAACAGAAGTGAGAGGATGTCACCGCAGCCGCGTGGACCGCCAGGCCATTGTCCACAAACAGCGACGCCACGCAGAGACTTTCTGCCATGGTAGAACAGGCTCCATACAATCCCAAAAACGGGATCTCCAGATCCCGCAGTCCGTAGGTAGAACCGACGCACTGGTTGAGCAGATCTCCGGCGAAGATCAGGTCGATATCCGTGGTGGAGAGCCGCGCCTTCTCCAAGGCCTTGTTCACCGCATCCTTCTGGAGACGGCTTTCCGCCTTTTCCCAGGTCTGCTCCCCAAAAGAGGAGTCATCGCACAAAAGGTCAAAATCCCGCGCCAGCGGGCCCTCTCCTTCTTTTTTTCCGCCGACGGCAGCATAAGAGATCGCCGACGGCCGGTTATCCAGCCGGAAGGTGCTCCGGCCGATTCTTTGAGACATCGTGTTCGCTCCTTTCAAGCCCCGCTTAGCGGATGAGATAGTAGATCAGCCCATAGATGCAGGACGCTGTGACGCCGTACACAATAACCGGTCCTGCGATCGAAAAGAGCTTTGCGCCCAGCCCCAGGATTAAGCCCTCGCTTTTAAACTCCAGCGCCGGAGATACCACGGCATTGGCAAACCCTGTGATGGGCACTAAGGTGCCCGCGCCCGCGTGCTTGGCCAGTTTGTCGTAAGCATTGAGCCCTGTTGCCAGGGCGCTCAAAAATACCAGCGTCACGGAGGCTGCCGTGGGGGCCAGTTCTTCTGAGACGCCAAGATATTTCCAAAGTGCGATCAGTCCCTGCCCCAGCGTGCAGATCAGCCCGCCTATCAGAAATGCCATCGGGATTGTAAACCAGCTTTTGGTATTTGGAGACGCTTTTTTCGTCATTTCGCTGTATTCGTTGGCTGTGATCTTTTTCATTGAACCATCCTTTCCGCAACACGGATATCACTATTTTCGGCGAAGGCCGGCAATATATACATTTTAAAATTGTTATAAAATCTCTTGACATTTCAGAAAGGATAGGATATACTAATTCTATAGTTATTCTAAAATTTGAAGGTGGTGTCACATGGAGAGACTGCGCAACATCCTAAAGGAAAACGGAGTGCAGGTCACACAGCAACGGCTTGAGATTTATCAGATCCTCAAGGAGCTGAATACACATGTTACTGCCGACGATATTCTCAAGGTCTTAAAACACCGGGGGAACAGCATGACGGTCGCAACCGTCTATAACATTCTCAACCTCTTTGAACAGAAGGGCCTCATCATGCGGGTGGGTACAGCTGGAGAACCGGTCATTTATGATATCAATACCTATGGGCATATTCACGTCTGCGATTGTGATACCCGGCGCGTGCGGGATTATCCAGATAAGGGCCTTTTAGAAGTGGTAAACCGATATCTTCAGGAAAATCCTCTAAAAGGATTGGAGTTAAAACGGGTAGACATCAGCCTGATTGGGCATGATAAAGTGCGGAAACCATAAAATTTGGTTATAAAAAATTAGGAGGTTATTTTCATGGAACTCAAAGGATCCAAAACAGAAGCCAATCTTGCCGCAGCGTTCGCCGGCGAATCTCAGGCCCGCAACAAGTACACGTATTATGCCTCAAAAGCGAAAAAAGATGGCTATGAGCAAATTGCTGCGCTTTTCACCGAGACTGCCAACAACGAAAAGGAGCATGCCAAGATTTGGTTCAAGCTGCTTCACGGTGGTCAAATGGCAGACACGGAAACAAACCTGAAAGATGCTGCCGGCGGCGAAAACTACGAATGGACCGAAATGTACCCCACTTTTGCCAAAGAGGCCCGGGAAGAAGGCTTCACCCAAATCGCCGCTCTTTTTGAGATGGTTGCCCAAATAGAAAAGGAGCATGAGCAGCGTTATCTGGCTCTTCTTAAAAACGTTGAAAACGGCTTGGTGTTCTCCCGGGATGGCGACGTGATGTGGCAGTGCTCTAACTGCGGCCACATTGTCATTGGCAAGAGTGCGCCTGCTGTCTGTCCTGTCTGCAGCCATCCTCAGGCTTATTTCCAAATCAAAGCAGAAAATTATTAATCGATTGTAAAAATGCGCCCGGTCTTTTGATCGGGTGCATTTTTTATTGTATTTTAATTATTTTTTATTGACAAGCGATAATTTATGTGCTATTCTCTTTTTAGAAGGAGATGATCACATGAATCAAAAACCGTTCCGCATCAAAACGGTGTGTCTCGCCGGGCTGTTCTGCCTTCTGGGACTGCTGCTTCTGATCCCCCTGTTGATCTGGCTTCCGGCGTTTGCGGAAATGATCGCTTACGGCGCACCGGAATTCGCCTATCTGCAATGGCCCTGCACCTGGTTTGTCTGGGCGACGGCGCTTCCTTTTTATTGGGCCTTGTTTGAGGCGCTGCGCATCTGCTTCCGCGTTTGGAAGGGGCAGTCCTTTTCGGAAAGGAACGCCCGCTCTTTTACGGCAATCGGCCTCTGTGCCTGGCTGGATGCCGGAGCCTACGTGCTTTTTCTGATGGTGCTGGGAAATCTGAACGCTATGTCGCCTCCCTTCGGCATCCTAATCCTGGCGGTCATTCTTTTCGGTATCACCGTTGGGCTGGCGGCCGGTGTCGTTTCGCAGCTTCTCCGCCGCGCACTGGCTCTTCAGATCGACGCGGACCTGACGGTATAGGAGGAAAAACATGGCAATCCAAATCAACCTGGACGTCATGCTTGCCAAACGCAAGATGAATTCCACGGAACTGGCAGGAAAGGTCGGCATTACCTTGGCCAACCTTTCCATCCTGAAAACCGGGAAGGCACGGGCCATTCGCTTTTCCACCCTGGACGCCATATGCAGGGCTCTAAACTGCCAGCCGGGTGACATCCTGGAATATCTGGAGGACGATCAATGACCAGACCGGCTTCTGCCTCCCGTTTGCTTTTACCGCTGGCCGTATTTGCGGCGGGAAGTCTTCTGTCCCTTGGCCTTTTCACAGTGGGGCTTGTTTATGCGGCAAAATGCCGGCTGACCACACTCTTTGAGTATCATTCCCCGTCCGGCGCCGCTTCTGTCGCATTTTGTAGGATCGGGGAACCGGAATGGTCCTTTGGCCCGACAACCATCCGAGTCTGTGTCACTACGGATCAGGTGGTCCGCAGTGAGGTCACCGTTCGGATTTTTAACGGCAGCGGAGCGGTCACCCGGGAAAACTTCCGGGTGCAATGGCTGGATCGAGCAGTACGGATTATTCTGAATGGGGAAGAACAAACGGATTGTATATTTGAAATCAGCCTAGAAT
>CAKXAF010000172.1:0-787 GCA_934869045.1 uncultured Nitrososphaerota archaeon
GCTGTAAGCTCCGTAGGACGCAAGAAGATAGGGAAGCTTCGAAAGATCTTTATCCATTTGAATGCCATATGTATCCGCGATCCCATTTCCATCCGGATCCTGGGTGGCAAAGGCTTCCGCGATTTCAAACATTTCCTCCACGGTCTTAGGCGGATCCAGATTCAGTTTATCCAGCCAATCCGAACGAATGAATAGAATCGGCAGCTGATCGCCGATGGTGTTGGCCCGGGGCAGCGCCATATAGCGCCCGTCCTTGAGCGTAGGAGCAAAAAGGGCGTTATCCGACTGGCCGGTGACTTCTTTCAGGTTGTCTGAGGCCCACGTATTATAAATGTCGGTCATATCCTCAACCATATCGTTTTTAATAAGCGTTCGGAGCATCGTCGCATCCACGCTTCCAAAATCCGGGATGTCGTTGCTGGCGATGGCCATCTGCATCTTTTCCTTGACCGCTGTAGCTGGGCATTGAATCTTATTCACGATATGGACGCCCATGGTATCCTCCCAGAGCTGATACATATCGTTATGACCGTAATCTTCCCCTTCTGGGAATTCGAAATTCCCTTCCCCAAACACCGTGGTAATGGTGATGGGCGGATCGTATTTTTTCATAGGCTCCACAGCCGCTTCCGATTCAGAGGATTCCGCCGAAGAAGCGGAAACTTCCGGCTGGGAGGATCCGCCACTCATGGTTTTCCCCGCATCTCCGCAGGAAACGGCAGAAAGCGCCGCCAACACTGCACACAAGGTAAGCACCAAACCCTTTTTCACCTGATGTCTCATAAAA
>CAKXAF010000172.1:797-6007 GCA_934869045.1 uncultured Nitrososphaerota archaeon
CCGCTCCCAGCATCTCCTGTAGTTTTTAGTATAGCAAAAATTCTCCCTTCTGAATAGAAGAAATTCTTTACTTTATGAAAATTTCTTTACATTTATTGGATAATATGCCTGTTTTTTATGAAATTATTTTTTGTTTTTGTCGTTTTTCTATTGTTCCAAACTACATATATGCTGATACGCCAATTTGCAATTTCGGTATTCGTACACAAAAATATCCCTTCGGCAAAGAATATCTCCAAAAGGAAACGGCAGTTCCTTTTGGAGGAACTGCCGTGATTGTTGGCCCAGGTTCTGCGCTTAGCCAAAGATAGAAAATGCTACGAACAGCGTAGAAAGAAGGGAGGCTACGAGCGACACAACGGTAATCTGCGTATTGATCGACGGACCGGCTGTGTCTTTGAAGGGATCGCCTACGGTATCACCGATAACAGCAGCCTTATGGGCCTCGCTGCCTTTGCCGCCTTCTTCACCGGACTCCACATACTTCTTCGAATTGTCCCAAAGACCGCCGGCGTTGGACATAAAAAGTGCAATCAAAAGACCGCTGACGATGTTGCCAAGCAGGAATCCACCGATGGCCAGCGGACCACCGATAAAGCCAACCGCTACCGTGGCGAGAATGCTCATCATGCCGGCTGGGATCAGCTCACGGATCGCACCGGTTGTTGCGATGCCGATGCACTTGCCGTACTCCGGCTGCACACCGGGCTTTCCTTCCCGCAGGCCTTTGATGGTGTTGAACTGGCGGTGGATCTCCGCAACCATTCTCTGGGCATTCTTGTCGACCCCGAGGATCAGCATTGCCGAAAAGACAGCCGGAATAGCCGCGCCAATGAGAATCCCAAAGAAAACGGTCGGGGACATGATATCAAAGCCCGTGATGAGGGCCTTGCCCGCCGCTGCAAGGGCAACGTTGGCTTCAGACATAAACGCGCCGAGAAGGGAAATGACCGTAAGGCCGGCAGCGCTAATCGAAAAGCCCTTGGTGACCGCCTTAACCGTGTTGCCCGCGCTGTCCAGTTCATCGGCGGTACGGATGGTCTCTTCGCCGAGGTCACCCATTTCCGCAAGACCGCGGGCATTGTCGACGATCGGTCCATATGCGTCATTCGAAATAATCATACCCACGATGGAAAGCATTCCCACAGCCGCCATCGCGATACCGAAAATGGCATAGCCCTCGCCCATGGGTTCACAGATCTTATACGCAACGAGTGCGGAGACCGCAATACCGGCCATGGCAGGCAGTGCGGATATAAAGCCGTAGGAAACGCCGGAAAGGATCGTGAATGCTGGGCCGGACTGTGAAGCGTGCGCCACTTTGCGGACAACCGGCTTGGAATCGTCCGTAAAGTAATCCGTCGTGATACCGATGATAACGCCGACGAGCAGGCCGGTAGCCGCCGCGCTCCAGATTCTCCAGGAGAAGCCTTCAAAGACAGCCGTTGCAATTGCTGTAAGGCCGAGGAAAACTGCCGTTGTGACGTAGGTAGAGGAATTCAGTGCGCGGGTGGGGTTGCCGTGCTTGCCGATTCTCGCCGTTGCGATACCAATGATAGAGGCGAACAGGCCGAGAATCGCATAGCAAAACACCATAGAGGTATTTGCAAAGCTGCCGCCGGAAAGGGACTGGGCAATGACCAGCGCGGAAGCCATTGCCGCCACATTCGAATCAAACAGGTCGGCACCCATGCCGGCGACGTCTCCGACGTTATCGCCGACGTTGTCCGCGATGACAGCCGGGTTGCGCGGGTCGTCTTCCGGAATGCCGAGCTCCACCTTGCCAGTGAGATCAGCGGAGATGTCCGCGGTTTTCGTGAAAATCCCGCCCCCCGCCTTCGCAAAGAGCGCCAGGGAGCTTGCACCGAAGGAAAAGCCCAGCAGGATGGAGGCGTCGCCTGTGAGCATCAGAACAGCCGCTACGCCGAACAGGGAGCAGCCGACGACCAGCAACCCCATGACAGCACCGCCGCGGAAACCGATGAGAAATGCGGGCTTTATCCCCCTCTTAGCAGCTTCAGCCGCCCGGGAATTCGAGAGCGTCGCAACGAGAATTCCGATCTTGCCTGCAACAGCGGACAGCGCCGTACCGGCAAGATACGCCAGCGCCATCGCAAGATTCTGCATGATATCGCCGTTCCAGACAGGAGACGGAAGAAGAACGAAAATCACCACCGCAGCTGCGGCCGCGAATTTGGCAAGAACCAGATATTCCCGGCGCATGAACGTGTTTGCGCCCTCCTTGATCAGCGCGGAGACCTCAATGATTTTCTTGTTGATAATCTGCTGCTTCTTGACCCACAGATACAGATAAGCTGCAAAGGCGAATGCGAGGACCGCCGTAAGAAACGACAATCCGTAGAACAGTGTGCGCTGCTCCTCCATGAAAAACACCATGCCTTTCTCCAATAAAAGCGGTTGTTCCGGAAATGCCGCAGACAAAGCCCTTCCCCATACACAAAAGACAGAATCGGTAAAAGAGAATGAAGGACAGAACCCTAATACATCGAGTTCTGTCCTTCTGCTTTTTCTACCGCAAAGCACACCGTTTTGGGGGACGTTCCCCTTCCGAAGCCCTTTTCGCTGCTTATGTAGAATTCAGGAATAAATAAAACACCAAGGCTCTGGTATTTTATGACAGACTCCACCACTTATTCCGAACTATTTCATTATAGATTATAGTACCAAATTTTCTGTTTGTCAATCCGGCATACCGCACATACTTCAAGGCAAATATTTAGTGGTTTCTTTTCAGCGCAATGTGTGGGAAGGGTTCTTCTGGATTAGAGGGATGGCTTCTGCATACAAAACGTCTCCGCAGGAGCGGTCTGCAGAGGCGCGCATCTATAGGGAAAATGGAAACTGGGGCACAATCAACTTTTGATTTCCCCTGTTGGCAGCCAGCGGTTCCATCGTATGTTGGAAAAATCGGCAATTCCATCAGCCAGCTCCGGGAATCCTATCTTTCCTGTGAAGCGCAGACGCAGAAAAGACTGCTAGCGGTCAGCGGCGCAGGGCAAAAAAAGAGGCCGCCCCATTTAAGGGGCGGCTCTGCCATTACAGGAATTTTTTCATCTGTGCTATGTTTGCCTCTTCTGTCTGAACGAGTTTTTCCGCCAGTTTTCGGACCTGGGGGTCATCACCAGCGTAATCATTGAGATGCTGGGTGCCCTTCGTTATCCCCATCGTATTTCCTTGGATGACCATTTCCGCGATTTTGGAGGCGGAGGAGTTCACCATGGTTTTCGCTGTGGACATGAATTCGGAAGAGAGCTGAGCCATCACTCCAGGGTCCTTGGGTTCTTCACCTTTGGACTTGAGAAGGGAAGCGGAACGTTTTGAAATCTCCTGGTATTCCTGAATCTGCTGCGAAACTGCACTGCGCAGCTCGGGAGCATGGATACTCCCGCTAACATCCTCCAGGCCCTTGATTCCCATTTCAGCGGTTTTGTGGACGAACTGGAGCAGTTCAATATCATGCATACAATCACCTCGGGAATAGTTTGCGCAGGATTTTCGGGCATATCCGGCTGGTGCCGAAGTCAATACTGAGAAAATAAAAAATGATTGATTGGAATTCTGGGCTTGACAAACGCATAAAAATTTAGTATATTAGAAATATCTTAATCTCTAAACTTAGGAGGGAACGTCTTATGCAATTGTCACCTAGGGTTGCCCGTATCGGCACAGAATGTGTAGCCTGCGGATGCTGCGCGACGATTTGTCCGCGGGATGCAATCCGTATCCGGTCAGGAGTCATCGCAGAGCTGAATGAAACGCTTTGTGTTGGCTGCGGCAGGTGCGCAAAGGAGTGTCCAGCGGCTGTAATAACCATTGTGGAACGAAGGAGCGCGCAATGAAGACAAAAAAATGGTCCGACTATCTATGGATTGCCGAGTTGCTCTATCTGTGCTTGGGCTTGTTCAATATTTTGTTTGCTTGGCTGGGAATGCTATTTTTTACCATTCCCCTTCTGGTCGCGGTATTCGGCGGCGGGAAGGCATACTGTAACCGTTACTGCGGGCGTGGGCAGCTGCTGGGACTGCTGGGCGGAAAGTTGAAGCTTTCTCGGAATGCACCGCCGCCAAAATTTTTGCGCAGCCGTTGGTTCCGGTACGGATTTCTAATATTTTTCATGGTAATGTTCGGGCTGATGCTGTTCGGCACTTATCAGGTTTTTTCTGGAGCGTCTTTAAAAGAGTCCGTCACTTTGCTGTGGGTCTTTCGGCTTCCCTGGCAGTGGGCGGACGTCAGTATGGCAGCTCCGTGGGCTGCACAGTTCGCTTTCGGCTTTTTTGGCGTGATGCTGACTTCTACTGTGCTGGGAATCCTCACGATGATCCTGTTTCGTCCCAGATCCTGGTGTGTGTACTGTCCGATGGGGACAATGACACAGGGAATCTGCAAACTCAAAAGCGGAAAGGAGATCAAATAGAATGGAGGAACAGGTCCAAAAGGTCGCAGAGCTCCTGAAGCTGCTGTCTAATGAGCACCGGCTGCTGATTTTATGTACACTGATGCAGGGGCCGTTGACGGTAGGTGAGATTCACAAGCATATACCGAACATCACGGCTTCCGCGCTGTCACAGCATTTGAACCAGCTAAAAATTGCCGGGATCCTCTCCTCAGAAAAGCAGGGGATGAACGTTATTTACCGGATAGAGGATCCTCGCATCGCCGTTCTGATAGAGTCTATCAAGGAACAATACTGCAAGGAATAACTGGAGGGACTGAATATGAAAATTGCAGTAAATCCGCATAAATGCCCTCAAAATCACAGATGCCCGTCCATCGCTGTCTGTCCCAAGGGCGCTATCACACAGGACAATGGTTTCTCCCTGCCGGCTGTGGACGGCGCAAAATGTATTGCGTGTGGAAAATGTATGCAGTTTTGTCCGAAAGGCGCGTTTGAAAAGGTAGAATAGAGACCCACAGATTGGCTCTTCAATCAACGGGTCCGTTTTCCGCTCCCTTTTGAAAAGGCACAGAGCAGTTTGTTGAAAAAAGACGTTTCGTGATGCTAAAATGGCACCGCGAAACGTCTTTTTGGCAAACCATTCATTTCAAATCATGAAAGTGTTTACAGGTCGTTATCGAGATTTTATTCTCTTTTTTACAGAAATCTCTACGCAGGTTGGCTTAACAGTGATAAGGAACTAAATCACTTATCAACTGTTAGCTGACGGTTTGCGGGTGCATACGGACAAATC
>CAKXAF010000173.1 GCA_934869045.1 uncultured Nitrososphaerota archaeon
CGTTCAGACTGAGCAGCAGGGCCGGATCCTGGATCTCAGCCTGACGCTCCGCAGCGTACAGCCCGGTAAGAGAGTCGCGGTAGGCGTCGTGCTGACCGAAGTGGACACCAGTGGGAATGAATATCCCCGCGGGACAAAGATCCTTACAGTTCCGGCGCACTACAATGCCTGCTGCAAGGACGTCGAGGTTGCCGCCACCCGCTTTATTCTGCCCGAGGATATCAGCGTCGGCACAGAGACCGGCACCTGCTCCGACCGCCGTCACTTTATCGCCCGCGTGACTGCCCATTATATCGATATGAAACAGGGTAGCTGCGCCTGCGCACAGTAGGAGGCCGTTATGTGCAACAAAAAGTGGTATGATGTTTTATCCGTCAGCGTTAGCCTTCTGTCCGGAATCGTCTTTACCATTCTGGCCTTTCTGAATCTGCTGACCGCTTTCACTCTGGGGCCGATCCTTGGAATTGCCTTTGGCGCTTTCAGTCTGGTGCTTCTGACCCTCGGCGCTGTCAGTCTCCTCCGTCAGGAACAGCATGTGAATCGATGCATTTGTGCAAAAGGGAAGCGGCTTTTGATCTCCGCGCTGCTTTTGATGGCAATTTCCGCATTCGCCATTCTCTTCGTTCTGACAAATCTGCTGATTGCTCTGATTCTGGTTTTTGTAATCGCTGTCCTGTTTGTGTATACGCTGTTCAGCCTTTACTGCTATCTCGCTTGTCTGACCGACGCAGGCTGCCATTCCTGCTGAAAAGGAATGGTCACTGCCGGTCTGCAGAAGGGTGCAGGGATTTTCCTGCACCCTGCTTTTTGAAAATGCAGAAAAATGCGGCTCAACAGGACTCCGGAGTCAGGTGGAGGGTAACGGAGCAGCCGTTAAGCGGGACCGTGCCGATATAGCGGGTTACATAGCCGGGGCGGGTCAGCCCTAGGGTAATGGCTTCCAGCTCTCCAGGGAGAGAGAAGCAAAAGCTGCCGTCACAACCGGTAACCGCGTCCAGACAGCAGGAGCCGTAGCGAAGCGTCACTCGCACTCCCTCCAGAGCAGCCAGCGTCCGGCGGTCGTATATGCATCCGTGAAATTTCTGCGGCGGAGCGGGCGGACAATCCTGGGGTGAGAGATCCAGAGAGACGCAGATGTACGCTTCTTCTGATAAAATGTCAAGAACTCCGCAGCCCGCGGGATCAAATGAAAGCGGTTCCATGGCCATTCCTCCTGTTTGCGGTGTTTTTGTTATCATTCTATGCCCGGATAGAATGGTTGGTGCAGGAAAAACGAGCCATGGTGTTCCGCTGTCACGGCGCGGGTCCGCAGCGGCATTGGGATTGGTATGTGCTTCTTGGAGCAGGGTGCTAAAGAATCCGGGCGATGGGAACCGACGGCGTTGCACCAGGTATTCACAGCAATCCGGCCTAACACATTGCAGACCGCGATGGAATAGCTGCTAAGGTATGCCCGGATCAAGCCGGAACGTTACGCCTCCGGCGAAGAATCCGAAAAATTTTCTTGTACAGGCGTCAAAATAATGCGCCCATCCTCCAGATGGGTCTTGAGCTTTTCCTTCCCGGTCACGCCCAGAGCCTCCAGATACTCCCGGGGGAGCTGGACGCGTCCCGACCGGTCCACCACGGCCAGCTCTTCAACTGCTGACGGAGCGGACTCCACGCCGTCGTCCAGCTCCGCCAGCCCGGAGAGATTCACCGGCCTGCGGATGAACTCGCTGCTGGTGCGGCCGTCCCGGATCATGACCGCCCGGTTGACAAAGGAAGAGACCAGCCGGTCATGGGTGACGATGACCACCGTCAAGCCCAGCTGCTCGTTGAGGTCTCGGAAAAGCCGGAGCAGTTCTCCCGTGGTCTTGGAATCAACCGCGCCAGTGGGTTCGTCCGCCAGAAGCAGCCGCGGATTGTTGGCCAGCGCGATGGCGATTGCCACACGCTGCTGCTCGCCGCCGGAAAGCTCTGCCAGCCGGTTTTTCCGCCGGTGGGAAAGCCCCACCAAATCCAGCAGCGCCGACGCCCGCTCTTTGGCCGTGCGGCAGGCCGCGCCGCCGGGGAGCAGGGGCATGGCGGACGGGCGCTTGCCGCTGATGAGAAGGGGCATCTCAACATTCTCCTGGGCTGTAAGGTAGGGGATCAGATTGCGGGCTGGATTCTGCCAAACAAACCCTACGGTGGAGCGCTTGTATTCGATCATTTCCTTTGGAGAGAGCTTCAGCAGGTTTTTTCCGTCCACCTCCAGCTGTCCCGCACTGGGGGTATCCAGTCCGCCCAGCATGTTGAGGAGGGTGGACTTTCCAGAGCCGGAGTTGCCGATAATGGCCATAAGCTCGCCATCTTCCACCGTCAGATCCAGCCCCTGCAGGGCCACAACCTCGATCTCACCGGTCTTATAAATTTTGACCAGGTTTTCGCAGACGATCATGCGGGCTGCCCCCCTTCTTCGCCGGACACCAGCATCCCGTCCCGCAGAGTGAAGACCCGATCAGCGATCTCCAGAAGGTCCGGGTCATGAGTCGTCAGGATCACCGTCGTTCCCTGGTTTTCAATGAGCTTTTTCAGCACCGCAATGACCTGGAGCCCCATGGTGGAGTCCAACTGGGCAGTCGGTTCGTCGGCGAAGACCGCCGCCGGCCGGTGGGCAATTGCCCGGGCAATTGCGACTCGCTGCTGTTCGCCGCCGGACATCTCCTGGGGCAGATGATTGGCCCGCTTGGAAAGGCCCACCTGTTCCAGACATTCCAGCGCCCGCTCCCGGCGGCCTCCCGCCGGGCAGCCTGCTACCCGCAGCCCGAATTCCACGTTCTCCAGCGCCGTCATGGAGGAAATCAGCGCCACAGACTGGAAGACGAAGCCCACCCGGGTCCGGCGGATCTTATCCCGGGCCCGTTCCCGCATAGCGGAAAGCTCCCGGCCCTCGAAAAACACCTTTCCCTCCGTGGGATAGTCCAGCGCTCCCAAAAGGTTGATGAGCGTAGTCTTCCCAGAGCCGGATTTCCCGTTTAAAATTGTCAGCCCTCCGGCGGGGATGGACAAGGTGACCCCCTGCAGGGCCCGCACCGGTCCTGCCGTCGAGGAGAATGTGCGGCCAAGCCCTTCCGCCCGGATCAGTTCCTGGCTGTTTGCATCCATAAAGCCGCCTCCTTCTCAATCTTCGCCCAGTTTCAGGGCCTCTCCGGCCCGGAGCCGGTAAACAATCCGTCCAAGCACCGCCGCTGCTGCGGCCATCATCACGGTGACGATTCCCACGATTCGCCAGTAGTCTGCCGGATATGCCACAACCAGGAAGGGGAGCATCTGCTCTGCCGCATCCACATTACATTCCAGGATTGGCGCATACAGCATCGCCGTGAGGGAACCCAGCCCCAGTCCCGCCAGGATTGCTGTCACGGAAACTAGTATCTGCTCCCACAGCAGCACCAGGATGACCGAGAGCCGGGAAAGTCCCATGGAGCGTAGGATGCCGAACTGCAGAAGCCGTCCTTTGATCGCCAGGATCCAGTAGATGAAAAATCCCACAAAGGTGATGAGCATTGTCACCAGGAAGGACAGGGTAAAAAAGCCGTTGATCCCCTGGGTCATGGGATCGTTTTTCAGGTTGGTGACCTGTACGGAGGCATCATTCAGGGAGGTGATGGATACGCCCATTTTCTCGAACTCCGCATACATTTCCGCCGATGTAACCCCGGGGGCCTTCTTCAGCCAGACCCGGTAGGGCTCCAGCTTGGTTTCCTGCTGGAGATAGATCAGATTCGCTACGGCCAGAGTGGGAGGGTTCTTTTCCCCCACCGGGTTAAAGGAGGGAAAATAATCGATCCCCGCGTAGATCACGCACTGCACCGTATCCTTGTTGTCCCCGACGGATAGATAGACGGTGTCCCCCGGCAACAAGCCGTTTTCCTCCATGGCCTGATTGGAGAGGAGCAGAGCTCGGGGATCGCTGGCCATGAGGTTTAAATACTCGTTGATGTGATGGGGCAGAAGCCCGTTCCGGAACCAGCAGGTCCGACCGAACTCATCGGGTACGATCCCCATCAACGTTACCCCGTTGATGCGCTGGGAGTTGGCGGTGAGGGCGGTCTGCTTAACCGTCAGCACCCGGGCCGCGCTGGACGCGGTCTCCATCTCCTGATATTTGGCAAACCTCGGCTCCGTGTAGTAGATTGGCTCGTCGCTGGTTCCAATATCCGCCGCCATCCCCATGTCGCCCAGATCGCCGCTTCCTCCTCCGGTGGAGGGCCATTCTTCCTGGAGGGTCACATCGGCTCCCGCTGAGTAACGGATGCGATCCTCGTCGTTGCGGTTGAGGGTCCGGACCGTCACGGCGTTAAAAACACCCATGGAAAGGGTAAAGATTAAAAAGAGGGAGATCATCTGGTTCTGCCGCGCTGAGCGGGAGATATTCAGAAGGGTCAGATAGAGTACGCCCAGAATGAAGAGGGTGGAGCTTCCGTAAAGCAGAAAGTCGATGGGGATATCTGCCGCAGACGCTCCGGTTTCCCGGATGATTTTCAACCGGTTTTGGAAATTGTAAAGCCCGTAAAGGGAGACGCTCAGGCAGACCAGATCCAGGCAGAGCTTCTGCCACAGCGGTGAAGCCCCCTTGCCGGATTTTTTGCGTTTGAAGGAGACGATGGAGCTCTCCCGGCTGGAAAGCACAGCTATCAGCATCGTCAGCACCAGCACCCCTGCCGTGACGCAGGCGTATTCGGCTGCGGACGCCGTCAGCATCACCGGCAGAGCCTTGCGGCTGACAAATTCCATAAACCCGTTGGAGGCTCCGATGAGCCGGCAGAAAAGCAGGCTCAGAAACGGTCCGGCAACCAGCGCGGCCGCCGACAGAAAAACCGCCTGAAACAGATACACGCCGGTGATCTGGCGCTTTGCGGCGCCGCGGCTCTGCAGCACGGCAATTTCGTTTTTCTCATAGTTGAGAATCAGCCGCGAGACCATGAAAATATAAAACAGCAGCATCAGCAGGATAGGAACCTCGATGATCCAGAGAGTCGCGTCCAGCTCCTGCCGCCGCAGCGCATAGTCTTCCAGAATCGAGGCGAAGGACGTCCGCAGCCGGGGCGCGAATACCTTGGAATCTCCGTAATAGGCCGTCGTTTCGGCAATATCTCCACAGTTTTCCGGCGTCATGGCCGTGTAGTCCAGCGCACAGGCCCAGACCGCTTCATTGAAAAGCGGCTCCTCTGTATCGATAAACAGGGACTCAAACAGCATCGGGTCCAGCATCAGCGAATCCGAGAATCCGGAAAGCGGCATCACCCAGTACAAATCGCCAGGATCGGCAGCGGTATAGACGCCGGTAATCCGCACCGATGTCACCGGAATGAGCGTGGAAGCGCCTCCAGTCAGGCTGAATCGGTATATGTCATAGGTGGTTCCCAAGGCGCAGTTCAGGTTTTTCGCCGCTTCTTCGCTGACGGCCGCTTCCAGCACGCCGTCCTGGATTTCGCCGGAGGGAAGGCTTCCCTCCAGCAAGGTGATGTGGCTGAACAGCCCGGTACATGCGGAAAGCGCGCCGGTTTTCGAAGCCTGGCGTACCTCCTCCGCATTGGTTCCGCTCCGGATGATCCGTAGATTCCGCGCGGAGGTGAACACGGCGTCTTCCTGCACTGGAAGGCCGATTTCCGGCAGAATTTGCTCGTGGAATATCTGGTCATATTGCCGGAAAGCCCGCGTTTTGGCACTTTGCGCAGCTGCGCCAGCGGTCAGGCTGGCCTCCGCGGAAATCTTTCCAGGATAGGTGCGGCTCTGGGTCTGGATCTGTCCCAGATCCTTCTGCAGCATCCGGTCCAGGATCGCGTGGCTGTAAACCGGCATACTGGCCACGATGGCCACCGCCATCAAATAGCCGATGAGAAGGCTGATAGTGAGCCAGCGGTTTTTCAGCATTTTGCGCAGTGAAAAGCGAAACATGGCATAGCCCCCACCCTATTTAATGATGACTTCCTCG
>CAKXAF010000174.1 GCA_934869045.1 uncultured Nitrososphaerota archaeon
AACTGAAAAAGCTCATCCGGTGCGGCAGCGCGTCTCTTCGTCCCTACGCCGCGGCAGCTGTCCGTTCCATACGATGCCGGATCTCTTGTCAGAAAGCGGGTGATTGCGATGAAATGGCTTCACAGCCGGTTGATTAGGAAAACCTTTGTATCCTATATGGCGCTGCTGTATGTGTTCCTGTTCTCCTTTGCTGTTTTTACCTTTCGGGATGTGAAAAAGAAGGCGAAGGAAGAGCTTGAAGACGACTGTCTTCGGGCGGCAAAATCCATGGCGTTTTCCATTGATCAAAATTTTTCACGGATTCAATCCACAGCTTTGAAGCTCTCCCAATTCCCCTGGGTTTGGAGCTTCAGCGTCACGGAGGATTCTTTTGAGGACCAGTTTCTTCCAATTCGACGTAGGGAAATTGTGGGCGACTTGCAGATCATTGCGGAGAATGACAATCTCCTTCAGAATCTGACGGTCTTTTTTCCTCTTAAGGATGTGGCAGTATCCTCAAAGGGATGGTTTGCCATTGATCGGTACCTTTCCATGGTCAGGAGCGATCTGCCGCAATTGTACGAAGCGCTCCATCTTCGCCGCGATTTTGACGTAGTTTACCTGGATCGTGAAGCGATGGACAAGAATCCGGTTATCTGGATGCTGGATACCCTGGATTACTCCTCTTCGCCGCGGATTCAGCTGGCGTTCAGCTTTGATAAAAATACCCTGGCCAACTGGGTTTCAGAAATATCCTTCAGCCGCCTGTGCTCCTTTACGCTATACAGTGCAGAGGGGACTCCACTGGTCAAAATGTCCGGCCCCAGGAGCGAAACGGCGGCCTCTAACATGCGCACCACCACGATTCCCGCAGACAGCTTTGGGTGGTATTATGAGATTTCTTACGATCCAACGCTGCTGGAAGTTCCACTGGACAATTTTTTTCAATGGGTCTGGGTGTTTGCTATCGCCATGCTGGCGGGGCCATTTGCAGCATGGTTTTTGACCTACTGCAGCTACCGGCCCATTCAAACGCTTATGGAGAAAATTGGACAGAGCGGAAACCAGGATTCCTCCAATGAATACCGTGTGCTGGAGGATACATTTATGCGGCTTACGGAGGACAATTCCAACATGAAGCTGCAGGTCTCGGAATACCGGGAATTTGTCCAGCACGATCTGTCGATGCGGCTGCTGAAGGGGTATTTCGACCGGAGCGAGGTGTCCCGAGAGCTGGCCTATTACGGCATCGACTATAAGGAGGACAACCGGTTCTGTGTGCTGATTGTAACCGTGGCGAACCTGGGAGTGGCGGAAGATTCCAAGAGCGGTATGGACAGCCGTATGATGGCGACTTTGCTGCTTCGTCAGATATTGGAGGAAGGCCCCTATCAGAGCCGCATGATTCAGGTTCTGGATGAGGATGCGGTGGTGATCCTTTCCGACCAGAAAGCACCTCTGGAGGATGCCGCCCTAGACGATTACCTGAATGAGCTGAAGCACTCCACCGCTTTTTCGCTGGAGATCTGGCGCGGGCAAATCGAACCGCGGATTATCGGCATCAGCAAATCCTATCACGCCGCAAGAGAGCAGCGGTTTGCCGCCTCAGATCCGGCTCCTCTTGCGTCTCAAAAACAAGAGGCTTCTCTTTCCAGCTTTTATTATCCCACCGATTGGGAAATCCAACTGATCAACGGCGTCAAGGTGGGCAGCATGGATCTGGTTTTGAAGATCCTGAAGGAGCTACAGCAGGAAAATGAAAACCGTCACCTGGACAAAACTGCCAAGATTGCACTGTTCACCTCTCTGGAGGATACGGTTGTCCGGCTGGCGACGGAGCTGGGCGAGCAGGAAATATGTGTGTCGCCCCGTCCGGAGTGGGGAGGAGCCGCCGCCGGCTGGACGTGGGTCACAGACAGCCTGAAGCAGCTTTGCCAGCGGATGGAGCAGCGTAAAGATAAGGATCAGGATGTGGGAAGACAGATTTTGGCATATGTCCAGCAGAATTTCGAATCGGCAAACCTGTCGCTGAAAGAGATTGCCCAGGAACTGGGGATTGCCTTGTCCACCGCCTCCAAGGCCTTTAAAAACGTGACCCAGATGAACTTTTACGACTATACCTGCCGCCTTCGGATGGAAAAGGTAAAGCGTCTGATGGCAGAAGGTCAGTTTTCCGTGCGGGCCCTCTGCAGCCAGGTGGGGTATGAGAATGAGTATTCCCTGCGGCGGACGTTTCAGCGCTATGAGGGAATTTCCATTACGGAATACCGAGAAAAAATAAAGCAAAACAAAGAAAGCGGAGAGAAAAAATGAATCGATCGTATTATGGGCTTTCCAGTGCACTGTTTCCGGAGCCTTCACCGGCGGATTGGGAAGAGAGTCGGAGAGCAGGCTTCCAGGCAGTGGAATTATCCATAAGCTCCCATGGTTCCTGCGGCTGTCCGGAGGACTGCATCGAGATTGGCGGAAGGATTTCCGCTGGTATTCAGGAGGCCGGGCTGCTCCTGTGGACGGTTCACATCCCTTATGGGCCGCAATGGGACCCCTCTGAAGCGGACCAGGCGGAGCACCGGGAAAACTGCGGGCGGATCCGAGCCGTGTTGGAGGAATCAGCCCGATGGGGGGCCAAAGGAGCAGTGCTTCACGGCAGCTATGAACCCGTTCCCCTGGAGGAGGCGCAGCGTGAAATCCGGCTGGAGCGCGCCCGGGAATCTGTGGCTTTTCTGGCAGAGGAGGCTGAAAAAATGGGCCTCTTTTTAGCGGTGGAGGATCTTCCACGGTCCTGCCTTGGCAACTGTTCCGGTGAATTGCAGGAGATTTTGGGAAACAGCGGAGCATCCGTCTGTTTTGACGTCAACCATTTGCTGTTGGAGAGCCATGCCAGCTTTTTAAGCGCGCTGGGCAGCCGGATTCGGACTCTCCATCTTTCGGATTATGATTTTCAGGACGAATGCCATTGGCTGCCAGGAGATGGAAAAATCGATTGGGTGAGCTTGGTGGATGGCCTGGAAAGTGCCGGATATGATGGGCCGCTGCTGTTTGAAATTTCTCATAGAAGGCTTACGGGTGTCCGTCCCGCCGATGTGTTGAAAAAATTTCAGCAGGCGCTGTCTCTCAGATGAGTGCCTATATAATGAAGGAAAGCGGAAACAGTTGAATGCCGTCCGTCCCATTTTCGATGGGGCGGACGGCATTTTTGGGATTAGAGTAAGGCGAAAGATTTCTGCTGTTCGCAATAGAAAGAGTCTTTTCGGTGCGATTTTCGTCGAATTCTATCGCAGGATGAATCTGTACAAAAATCGAATAGAATCTTTTTTTATTTTCGCACAAATTTTTCCAAAAATGGAAACTCCTGTGTAATAATAAAAAATAGTTCGTTGACAAAAGAGGAAAAACGTGTGAAAATATGTATCATTAAAACAAAATAAATGAAAATATCATATTATAAATAGAAATTTTAGAGCATTTTTGTAACAGACGTTTTTAACTGACTCGCTTTTTATAACCATATGAAAAGTGCGCTCTCATATTATCGATAGAAAGCAGAGCAGCAGGAGGTGGGGCTTGCCGGATACAGTTCGTAATGGAAACCAAGACGGGGACAGAGGAGGCAGACAAGCAGTGGCAACGAAGAAACAGCGAAAGATCCAACTGAAAAGGGGACTCGCATCCCTTCTGGCGTTGAGCCTGGCGATTCCGACCGTGGGCTCTCTGACTGCATTTGCAGGCCAAGAGATACATTTCAGCGATGAATGGGGACGCTGCACAGCGTGCAGCGAAGAAACGCCGCATTTGATCTATACAAAGGAGGATTTGGACAAAATCCGCACACACCTGGACGAAAACGGCCGCGTGACCGGCTATTTCCAACTGGCCAATGACATCGTTTTTGAGGAAGCAGACTTTGCGGTAGGCGGAGATTTTTATCGGAACGGCCTGGGGTGGTTGCCCATCGGGGATGACGGGAGCACTGGCAGCAGCTATACGCCGGCCACGGCAGATATCTGGCTGGATGGCAATAACTGCACGATCTCCGGACTGGAGATGCACTCCTTTTCCGATGACGTGATCCCTGAAACCCTGCCGCAGGGGATGCGGGATCTTTCATTTATTGCACGGCCAGGCAATGCGACGATCCAGAATCTCACCTTCGACGGCGCTTATATTGCCTCGCGCAAAGGGGCAGCCGTGGTATATGGAGCCGGTACAGCGGAAACAACGGTGCGCAATGTCACCGTCACCAATTCCACTGTGGTCAATATGGGCGGCGCCTCCGGGCAGACCGCTGTTTTTGCACGGATCGCCGGAGGCCTTCTTGAGGATATAACCATTACAGACAGCGCCAATATTCGTACAGACCGGAACGGGAATACCTCTTCCGGCTGGGGACAGACCTTCTTTACAGGCAGGCTGCTGGAGAACACGATCGTACGCAATATTACCATTCAGGACTGCGAACTGGATGCCTATGCGTACGCAGCGCTGTTTACCACAGATATGAGGAGCGGTGTCTGCATTGATGGCGTTACGATCCGAAATCTGGCGGCAAACTGGTCGCATCACGCGATGTTCAGTTTTGCCGGCGAGATCTGGGACAGCGCCGTCCAGAACCCCAATGCGGACCGCGAGAACATCTCGATCCGAAACGTCAGCCTTGAGGCTGACATGACCTATGGTGGGTCCAATTACTCCAGTCAGATCATCCCCGAGATGTCGGGATTTGAGATGCGGGATTCCGTCCTGGTTTACCGGCAGGATCTTCCGGTTGTGCTGACTGCGGCGGAAGGAACTGGAAATGCCGGGGAATTTGAAAATGTTTATATTGTCCGCATTCCGGAGGGCGGGGCGCGCTCGATCCTTTACTGCAAGGACGGGGAGGGGCAGAGCGAGGTGTCCATCCCGGAAACACTGAGTCTGGAGGCCGGCAGCACCTATCGCATTGCGGCGCTTCCCGGAGGAACCGTCAGCTATCAGAGCAGCGGAGCAGCTGTCTCCGTCGGCGCCGACGGCATGATCACTGCGGAGTCCGAAGGCAGCGCGGTTGTTACGGTGCTGGTGAAGATGTCGGATTCAGCGGAACCGGTTTCACTGGCGGAAATCGTGGTCACAGCCGGCAGCGCAGGGGGTCAAGTCGCGAAAACCGAGCTGCAAAGCCTTTACAATCAGCACAAGGAGAAGGAAAACAGCGGCTACACCAGTGAGAACTGGACGCTGTTCCAAAATGCGCTGGCGGCGGCTTTTGCTGTTCTGAACAGAGAAACAGCGGATCAGGCGGCGGTAAATGCTGCAAAGTCCCAGCTGGAGGAAGCAGTTTCCGGTTTGAAAATACCGGAAGATTACACCAAGCTGACCATTGACGGCGCGGCCAACGCCGGGCTCTATGTGTCCGAAAACGCCAATTCTCTGCTGCAGCTGGCTCAAAAGGAGCTGCAGGACTTTGTGAAGAAGATCAGTGGAGCAGAACTGCCTGCAATCTCCACCCTTTCCGGCAGCGGACTCGAGATCGTTTTGGCTACGCCGGACACGGTTCCGGAGATCACTGTCCTTTTTGCAGAGGATCTGGAATGGATCGGGGATACGGACGGATTTGCCATCCGTACCATGGAAAACAAGATCTACATTCTCGCACAGGAGGCCCGGGGCGTTCTCAACGGCGTGTACGATTTCCTGGAGGAGAACGCCGGGATCCTCTGGACCCGGGGAGTGGAGGAGCTGGGAACCCTCTACGAGGAAGCTCCTACGATCAGCATTCAAAAAGCGGATTACCGCGAAAAATCCCCCTTCCAGCTGCGCGGATGGAATGCCTGCGGCCAAGGAGCTACCGGCGTTCACCATTTTGATACCGCTACCCGCTGGTTCGAGGG
>CAKXAF010000175.1:0-1636 GCA_934869045.1 uncultured Nitrososphaerota archaeon
CCCCCACGTTTGACGGGAAATTCTGGCGGCAGGTCGGCTGAAAGGGGTTGAAGTACCAGAGCGCAAAGCCCAGGTTCGTCAGCCGGTTTCCGGCAATCGCCCAGTTTGCAATATCGTAATGAATCTGCTCAGGGGACATGTTATAAATTGTCTGCGGGTTGTACTTGCCGCGAATGGTCTCCCGCACACAGTCGAACTGGCCCGGCTGATAGATCACCGCCCGTATCGTCGGCTCCAGCCTTCCATACTCCCCATAGGTTATCTGAACCCGGTTCATGACCACGCAGGCCACGGCTTTCATACCATTTTCGCCTTCCCCACCGGCCTCGCAGCGCAGGATGCGCGCCAGGATTTCCAAATCCGAAAACGCCATAAGGACCCCCTCCTAAAAGGATTTTCCGGCTACATCCGGTATCTGTACACTATATTCCGGCGGCTGTGCCGTTATGCGGTTCCCTTTTAGAAACTGCCGGGAATTTTGTCTGCCAGAGCTATGGAAAAGGAAGGATTTCTATGGTATAATAACCGTAACGCCTTTTCCTGGGGAAAGACGAAGACCGCTTGCGTAACCTTCAGGGCCTGGCGGCCCTCTTCAAGACATGATATTATCGTCCAGTTTTGCTGGCGCAAAACAAAGGCGGCTCTGCCGCCTTCCAACCACTTGTGTATTCAGCCGTTAAAATGAATGCCTGCCTTTTGTCTTTGGACATATCCTGAATGGTGAGGTGAACCCGGATGGCCGATATTCTTCTTCAGCGTCTGCTGAAAAGCCTGCTCCATTATATTCCCCGCTCTGATACCGGACGATCCCCTGTACCGTATATCGGGGAACTCTGTCATACGATTTTTGATTCAGATGCCGCTGCCTTTGTTTGGATCTCTCCCCCTTCACCGCCGTGGGGGTGGGACAGCGAAAACAATGGTGCGCCGGCTCTGGTTTCCTTTTTGGAGCAATATGCCGCTTCCCTTGCCCCTCCGCCGGAAGGGATCCTTTTCCAAAATGATCCCAGGCTGGGTGCCGGAGAAAATTATGCCCTGCTTTTCCCCGTTCAGTCTGACGCCCGGAAAAACGGGCTGCTCCTTGTCCGACGGCTGGAAAAATGGACCGGCGAACAGATCGGACTTCTCCGGGTGCTGGCAGGCAGTCTTGGATCCGCAGCTCCGGTATCCTGCCAGCCGCAATGCGAAAAGCGGCAGGATGACGTTTTTCGCACGATTGTTGACCAACTCGCAACAAACATTTACATTACCGAGCCGGATACTGACCGGATCCTTTTCATGAACCAAACGATGCGGGATACCTTCCACATTGAACAGCCTGTTGGGAAAATCTGCTGGGAAATTCTACAGAAGAAGCAATGCGGACGCTGCTCCTTCTGTCCGATCCAGTTCCTGCGGAGCAACGGCGGATTGCCGGTCTATCAGTGGGAGGAGCACAATACACTGAACGGCCGGATTTACCAAAATTATGACCGTCTAATACCGTGGCTGGACGGCACTGCCGTGCATCTCCAGCAGTCCATTGACATAACCGATCTCAAATCCGCCTGCACGGACGAATTAAGTCAAATGATGACCCGCCGCGCCGGACGCGCTGCCCTTCGGAAAGACCTTGCCAATATTCAGAGCAGCCATG
>CAKXAF010000175.1:1646-5772 GCA_934869045.1 uncultured Nitrososphaerota archaeon
GCCCTGACCGTCTGCTTGTATGACATCAATCTCCTCAAAGAGGTCAACGATCTCTACGGCCATGCTGAGGGAGACCGGCTGATCGGTACTATCGCAGCCGCCACGCGGCAGATGCTGGACGGGCGGGATTATGCTTTCCGCCTCAGCGGCGACGAATTCGTCCTGGTGCTCTTTTCCGGCATTAGCCAAGCCCGCCAGCGCATGAACCGTCTGACACAAACTTTGCGGAAGCTGCAAACGCCCGAAGCTCTGTATGAATACAGCTTCTGCTACGGTCTGGCAGAAATCACACCAGAACAGCCCTTAGAGCTGGATGAGGTTCTGGCCCTGGCTGATGAGAGGATGTATGCCCAAAAGCGACAATTTCACATCAGCCGCAGTCAGCAGCGCCGCTTCGCCGCAACTGAACCCCCCCTTGATGCCAGTGCCTTTTTCTATGACAAAAACCGGTTGTATGACGCGCTGGTCCAAAGCACAGATGACTATTTGTACATCTGCAACATGAAAACCGGTGCATTTCGCTATCCCCGCGCCATGGTCGATGAGTTTGGCCTTCCTGGAGAAGTTCTCCAAAATGCCGCCGCATTTTGGAGCGAACGGATTCACCCCCTCGACCGCCCCGCCTTCCTGGAAGCAAACCAGATCATCACCGATGGGAGGATCACCAGCCATTGCGTCGAATACCGTGCACTGAACCGGCGCGGGGAATGGATCTGGCTGCGCTGCCGGGGGCATCTTGAACTGGATGAGCATGGAGACCCCAGCCTGTTCGCAGGATTTATCGCGAACCTGGGAAAAAAGAACCAGATCGACCATATGACAGGGCTTTATAACAAACAGGAGTTCGAAGAGCAGGTTCGCTGTCAAATTGAACAGGCTCCGGGCCACGATTTCGGCATCATGATTTTGGGAATCGACGATCTGCGGCATATCAACGACCTTTACGACCGGGCTTTTGGCGATGAGGTAATCCGTGTCACCGGTCAGAAGCTCCAGGGCCTCCTGCCCCACGACGCCGTGCTCTACCGGATGGACGGTGACGAGTTCGCCTTGATTGTCCGGGAAGCGGATGCCGGACAGCTGCGGAGCATTTACCGTCGGATCTACCACAGCTTTTCTGCACAGCAGGTCTACGATGGAAAAAAATACTACTGCTCCCTTTCTGCCGGATGTGTCTTTTATCCGGCAGATGCTGGCAACTACCGGGATCTGATCAAGTTTGCTGGCTATTCCTTGGAACATGCAAAAAAGCACGGCAAAAAGCGCTGCTCCTTCTTTTCGCCGGAAATTTTGCAGGAGCGGACCCGTGCTCTGGAACTGACAGAGGCGTTGCGTGAAAGCGTTGAAAATGGGTTTGAGGGATTTTCCGTTCGTTACCAACCCATTATTGACGCAGGGTCCCGGCAGGTCATCGGAGCAGAGGCCTTGGCAAGATGGGAAAGCAATCGATTTGGAGCTGTTTCGCCAGTGGAATTCATTCCACTTCTTGAACAGAGCGGCCTAATTCATCCGGTTGGAAAATGGGTTCTGTTGGAGGCGCTCCATTTCTGCCGTAAGTGGGAAAGAAATCTTTGGGTATCCGTCAACCTTTCCTATCTTCAGCTTGAAGCCGACGGTTTTTCCGCTTTCCTGAACGATACGTTGCGGCGAGAGGGCGTTTCTCCCCAATCGCTGATTCTGGAATTGACAGAAAGTGACTTTGCCCGGGAAACAGAAGTCGTTCAGAAAGCGTTTGCCGACATTCGTGCTATGGGTGTCCGCGTTGCCATGGATGACTTTGGCATGGGCTATTCCTCCCTGGGCATTCTGAAGGAAGCGCCTGCAGATTTCGTGAAAATTGATCGGACCTTTATTCAGGGCATCCGCACCAGCACCTTTGACGCTACCTTTATCCGCTTTATCGTCGCCCTTTGCCATGATGTCGGTATAACCGTCTGCATAGAGGGCGTGGAGACAGAAGAAATTTATCATGTTTTGGCAGAGATGAAGTTGGACTGTATGCAGGGGTTCTTATTTGGCTATCCAATGAAATCCTCCGAATTTCAAAGGCTGCTCAGTGGCCAACCTATGCCATGATTTCAATATTTTCCGCAGAAAAGTGCAAAAAATTTCAAAAACCCCTTTACAACTCCAAATAAATGTGATATAATTTCTATTACTGTTTTGTAGCACTTCAAAGCAGCAATATGCGGATATGGCGGAATTGGCAGACGCGCTAGATTCAGGTTCTAGTGACTTCACGGTCATACAGGTTCAAGTCCTGCTATCCGCACCATCTCCCTTTGCCTTTATTGATACAATAAGTGCAAAGGGAGTTTTCTTTTTCGCCGCCTACAGCCCTAAATAGGCGAAAACCCAATAGAATTGCCCATCTTCGTGCCTACTTAGCACCAGAAGATGGGCTTTTTTGTTTATTGGCAACTGAGAAGGCCGCAACCTGGCCGCCAGCTTTGTTAAATCGTTTTCTTTTTGGGTAATCGTTAATATTGTGGGTAATCGTTATCCATTTGGGTTATCGTTAGATTTTCCATCAAGTGCTGCCCGGAGCGACTCGATCAACACCTCACATCTTGCAATATCGGGATCGGGTTCATAGTTTGGATTCGTGCGTGTCCTAATATTGGACGGAGTAAGATAAACGGCATACTCCCCCAAAGCCCGGATCACGAGGTAACACTGCGATCTGGTCAGAGCATAATCAACTTTTTGCTGGCCACGCTTCCATGCTTCCTCGCGACGCTTCTCTTCGCGGATCTTACGCAAAGCCATTGTTTTAATCTGGGCCACGCGATTGCCTGTGATCCCTAACTGCTCACCGATCTTTGCGTAGCTCATCGCTGGGTGGTTTTCAATTACAAATAGTTCTCTTTCCGTTAGGAATTCTTGGAGGTCTTTCATTTCTATTCTCCTTTTAATTATTCCGAGGTTTGCCCGGTGGAATAATCATAGCACGGCCCCTCCGATAAGAACATGATGTACAGTTCCTGTTTTCGTTCTATTAGAACTAGGAACTCGTCATTATGGCTTCTGTATAGCAATTGGCATCCCTAGTATAATTATTTCGGAACGATTTATTAGTTCTGGAAGGAGGGATTTGAATGGATCTGTGTGCTATCGGAGCCAGAATAAAGGCCGCCAGAGAGAAGGCTGGGATGACCCAAGAAGACCTTGCTGCGGCCCTGGAAATGAGTCCGACACATATCAGCGTCATTGAACGCGGGGTGAAATCGCCGAAGCTGGAAACCCTGGTCAACATCGCAAACGCCCTCAATGTGTCCTCAGATACGCTTTTGCAGGATGTGGTGCATCATGCATCCGACGGCATTGCTTCCGAACTTTCCGTGGCCATTTCCAAACTACCCAAGAAAGATCAAGAGCGAATGCTCAACGCCATCCGGGCGCTAACTGAATAATCCCTAGAGAGCTGGAAACAGCTCTCTTTTTTTGTACCTACCAGGCTTCGACAGTTTCTGACACGGCCCATGTTGTATATTAGTTCTAGCGGAACTATTCATAAACTCTGCTTGGTCAAGTTCTGCCAACTGTGGCCGCGGTTGAAAATCATATCAAAAGGACTGATTTATATGAAAACTATCGAAGAAATCAAAGCCCTCATGGTGGGTAAAAGTGTAATCACAAACCTGGCCGATCTCCTTCGCGCCAACGATGAGGAGTTCGCAGAAAGCGAAAAGAAATATCTCGCCGCGGTTGAAGCCCTTCGCTCCGAGCTACCGGCTGAATTTGTGCCCACTCTGGACGAATACCTGGCCGCCTGCGAATCTGATGTTATCTCTGGGGTGGCTTATGCCGGTTATCTCGGTTTCCGTGTAAACCTTGAAAACTTCCATCACCCCATTGGGATCGACTTTGTCCGGCTGGACACTATTGATTATCTCAAAAACCATCTGTTCGGCCATTTCCCGGTCAATTATCGCAACGCCCAAGTTCGTGAGGCCTTCCACAAAAGCCTCCCTGCGGCCTTTGAGACGCTCCAGGATGACATTCAGGGCTACTTCACGCACATGGAATGTGCTGGTCCCAAACTGGCTCACTATGCCGGATACATAATCGGCAACCATATCCTCCCCTGGGTAGAACCCGGGTATCGTGAGGACTACTGCCAGAC
>CAKXAF010000176.1 GCA_934869045.1 uncultured Nitrososphaerota archaeon
GTGCAGGAATGCTCTCACGACAAGACCTATTTTGGACAGGAGTACCTCCAGGCCGACCTCTGCGGCATCATGGAGAAGCTCATCCCCACCTGCCGGGTGGAGGGCCAGTACATGCATCCCGGCCCCAAACACATCGATTTTGCCATGAACACCGCTAAGGAGGTGGGCGAATGGACCAGCCTGAACACCGATGCCCATCTGCGTTCCTGCTTCTTTGGCCGGTCGGAGACCATCGTGCTGGCCGACGGCGACCTCCAGCTGGGAGAATTCGGCTATGTCTATTTCATCGACTGGGATCAGGTCCGGGCCCGCAAACGTATCTGCCAGGTCCAGATCATCGGCGAATAAGCGAGGGGGGATACCGTTGCGCATCGGATTGAAACGCGTAGACATCACGCCGGACGCGGCGCTGCCCATGGGGGGAAACGCCCACGCCGACTCGGTGGCCCGGTCGGTCCACGACCCGCTTTACGCCAACATCATCGTCCTCCAGGGGGATCAGGAACGGGTAGTGCTTATTGAGGTGGATCTGCTGGGCGTTCCGGAGACCTTTTCCCGGCGGATCAAGGAAGCGGCCGCCGTCAACGCCGGAGTGGGGCCGGAAAATATCCAATTGAATGCCATCCACACCCATTCTGCGCCCGACGTCACCCTGCTTTCAGCGGAAATCCTGGATTACTCGGAAAAAATTTCCAAAGCCATTGGAAACGGGGTTCGGGAGGCCTGCGGTAATCTGTTTAAGGGACGAGTGGGCTTCGGCTCCGCCCAGCTGGACAGCGTCAGCTTTGTACGGCGCATCTGGATGAAGGACGGCAGCCTGCGGATGAACTGGGAAGATCTCCCCGCAGAAGAAATCGCCGGAACCGACGGCTCCATCGACCCGGAAATCGGCATCATGAAGCTGACGGATGCGGAAGGAAGGCTCCGGGGGATCTATGTAAACTTTGCCCTTCATCCCGCCGTTTTGGTGGGATACGGCAACGCCTATTCCAAGGACTGGGTCTGGGGGCTGGACGAGGAGCTGCACAAGCGCTGGGGGAAGGACGTTCTGGTCTTTTTCGCCAACGGAGCGGAGGGAAACATCAATCACATCAATCTCCGGGACCCCCATCAGGGCCGGGATTTTGACGAGGCCTACCGCATCGGCAAGGCGGTGGCAGAACGGGTTTCCGCGGCGCTGCCGGATATTTCCGCGGAGGAAACCGAGGACGTGCGTATGGCCTACCACCAGGCCAGCATTGCCCGCCGGCCCCTGCGTCCGGAAACGGAAGCCTGGGCCGATGATTTAGTGAAACGCTGCGGTGGGGTCATCCCGGACCAGCTGGACGGACTGCCCGATGAATACTACGCCATGGACTACCAGATTTACAAAAAGCTGGCCGAATACATCAATGTAGACCTGCAGGTTCTCCGGGTGGGGAACGCTCTTTTCTACACCATTCCAGGGGAAGGGTTCTGCCAGATGGGTCTGCGGCTCAAGCGGAAAACCCCGGGACGGCCCTGCTTTGTGGTGGGTCTGGCCAACAATTACGCGGGGTATATTCCTACCCTAGAGGCATTTGACAACGGCGGGTACGAGATCCGCATGGCCATGAGCAGTCAGTTCGCGGTTACGGCCGCCTATGAAATCACTCAGCGGCTGCTGGAACTGTCGGAGAAGGTTCGCTGATAAAGGGGGCTTTTCTGTGCGCGCAATCACCAACGTCAATCTGGTGCTGGCCGACTCCATCCTGCCCGGGGCCGTCCTGCTGACAGACGGCGGACGGATCGTAGATTTGGGGCCGGAGGGGAAGCTGACTGTCCCGGAGGGAGCCGGGATTTTCGACGGAAAGGGGCTTTTTCTGGGGCCGGGGCTTATCGACATCCACACCCATGCCGCCGGAGGCGTCTGGATCTGGCAGGAGCCGGATGCCGCGGCGGACACCCTCCTGCGCCACGGGGTCACGTCCGTCCTGCCGGCTCTGTACATCAGCATGGACGCCCGGGAACAGATCGAGGCCCTGGACCGGCTGCGCACAGCCTCTCGAAAGGGCGCAGGACGCATCATCCGGGGCGCTTATATGGAAGGCACCTATCTAAACCCCAAATTCGGCTGCGATTTGAAGAGCAATCGCTGGGCCGGCCCAATCCGCCGGGAGGATTACCTCCCCTTAATTGAGGCTGCCGGAGATTTCGCCAGGGTCTGGTGCCTGGCTCCGGAGCGGGAAGGCATCCCGGCGTTTGTCCGGGATTTAAAGGATCGCATCCCCGCAGTGGTGCTGTCGGTGGCTCACAGTGAGGCCACGCCTCAGGAGGTCGAGCGGTACATCCCCGACGGCCTGCGGCTAGCCACCCACCACACCAACGCCACCGGGACTCTGGACAAATACCCGGAATGCCGGGGCGTCTGCGTGGACGAAGCCGTCAACTACAATGACGACATCTACGCCGAGCTGATCTGCGACTCCATGGGGATTCATGTGGATCCTTATATGCTCCGGCTGGTGGTCAAGATCAAGGGCAAGGATCGGGTGATCCTGGTTTCCGATGCCTGCGTCTTTGACGGGCCGGTACCGGAGGGATACGACGGCGCAACCGACATCAATTTTGATTTTGAGGGGCAGATTGCCGGATCCAAGCTCACCCTGGACATGGCCTGCCACAATATGATGAAGCACACCGGCTGCGGGCTGGCGGACGTGTTTCGCTATGCCTCCCGGAATCCGGCCCGGCTTCTCTCCATGAGGGATCGGGGCGAGCTCGGCCGGGGAAAAATCGCCGATCTGGTTCTGGTGGACCAGCAGATGAACGTAAAGCAGGTCTTTCTGGAAGGAGAACCTGTACTGAACTTTTGACAAAGGAGAATGACAGATGGCTGTGAATTTTTTTGATCCGCCTACGCCCTGGAACTTTACCCCTGCCGATTTTGTGCCCTTTAAAGACCGGGAGCTTTGCGAACGGCTGCGGAAAATCAGCGGGAAGGACCTGGAAAAGCACCCCAATCCCGACTTTAAGATCAAGGTCATGCTCAACCCTCATCCAGTGGTCATCGGCGACATTTTCACCCGCATCAAGGAATCCGACGATTTGAACCGGAAGCTCACCCTGATCCTGGGAAACCCGGAGCCGGAAACTTACATCCCCGTGGCGCAGCTCATCAACTACCACCGGGTAAACTGCCGCAATGTCCACATCTTCGCCATGGACGAATGGGCCGACGAAAACGGAAACATTGCCCCGGTGACCTACCAGGCCGGATTCGCCCACTCCCTCCTCAAATATCTGGTCTACCAGATCGACGAGGATCTGCGGATGCCGCTGGAAAATATCCACTACCCCACCAACGAAAATATACGTGATTACTCCAAGATGATCACCGACTGCGGCGAGGGCGGCGCGGACGTCTGCTACTCCAGTCCCGGCTGGACCGGCCACATGGCTTTCATTGACCCGGTGGAGGAATTCATCTGCCCTACCATGGAGGAATATCTCCAGCAGGAAGCCCGCATCCTCAAGCTGCACCCGCTGACCATTGCCCAGAACTCCCTCCACGGCGTTTTCGGCCAATCCGGCTATGTGGCCGATGTGCCGCCCTGCGCCGCCACCATCGGACCGGTGGATGTAAAAAACGCCCGGGAACGCATCGAGATCCACTCCCTGCTGACCTGTGGGACCTTCGCCTCCTGGCAGCGGATGACCTCCCGGCTGGTGCTTCACGGTCCGGTGACGCCCCTGGTCCCCAGTTCCATGTTGCAGCTGATGAAGACCCAGGTCTATGTCAGCAACGAGGTCGCTGCGCCCTTTGAATGCTGGGAAACGGTGAGCTACTAATGAGCGGCTGTCTGGCGGTAGATTTGGGCAGCACCAACCTCAAGGTGATCGCTTATGACGGGGATTTCCGTCCGCTCCGCAGCCATTCCGAGCCGGTTTGCTACCGGCGGGAGGGCGAGGCGGTGGAATTCGACGCGGCGGAATGTTTCCAAAGCCTTCTCCGGGGTCTTCGGCTCTGCGGGGAGGCCTTTCCGCCGGAATGCCGCTGCCCGAAGATCACCCTCACCGGACAGGCGGAATCCCTGGTGCTCTCCGACGCCCAGGGAACGCCGGTCCGGCCGGCGATCTCCTGGATGGACGGCCGGGGCGCCGGGGAAGCGGAGGAAATCCGGGCCGCCTTTCCCGGGGAGGAGGCATACCGGGTAACGGGACAGATCTCGGTGAACACCAGCTGGCCCGCCGTGAACCTTCTGTGGCTTCGCCGCCGGGAGCCGGAGGCGCTCCAGCGGGCGGACTGGTTTTTCCTGCTCAAGGATTATATGCTGTTCCGGCTGACCGGGAAAGCTGTAGGGGAATACTCCTGCTACAGCTTTTCCTACTATTTTGACTATGTGCATAAGCGCTACTGGGAACCTATGCTCCGCTTCTGCGGCATTCCCCGGGAGAAACTGCCCAGGCTGATCCCGCCCGGATCCGCCGCAGGGACGCTGCTGCCGGAAATCGCCCGGGAGCTGGGCTTTTCCGGTTGCCCGGAGGTCAACGTCGGGGCGCTGGATCACTTCTGTGGCATGATCGGATCCGGAAATGTGCGGGAGGGGCTGATCAGCGAATCCACTGGAACTGTGCTGGCCATGGCGGCCCTATCCGGCGCTCCGGCGGGAGAAGAGGCGCGGATTCCCTGCCATTGCGGGCCTTTTCCGGAGAGCTATGTCTTTCTTCCCGTCTGTGAAAGCGGCGGCGACAGTCTGGAGTGGTATCGGGACGCCTTCCTCCCGGAATACAGCTTTGCCGGGCTGGACGAAGCTCTTTCCCGCCGGGAACCGCCGAAGGGGCTTTTCTTCCTTCCCTATCTCCAAGGGGTTTCCGGGCCGGAATACGACTCCGGGGCCAGAGGGGTCTTTTATGGGATTCAGAGGCAGCACGACCGGTTGGATTTTGCCTACGCGGTCATGGAAGGGGTCACGCAGCTGCTGCTCAAAAACATCCGGCTCCTGCCCGCCTTTGGGGAAGGGGCCCGCCTGCTTTCCACAGGAGGCGGCGCCAAGTCCGATTTCTGGTGCCAGCTGAAGGCGGATGTCTGCGGTGTACCGGTGGATGTTCCGGAAAACGGAGAGGCCGCCTGCTTTGGGGCGGCACTTCTGGGGGCTGGAGCAGCGGAAGAAGCCGCCAATTATGTGCGGATCCGGAAAACCTTTGTGCCACATCCCGCCCATGCACAGGATTATGCGGCACGTCGCCAAATCTTTTGCCGTCTCTATGAAAAACTGTTTTGAAAAGGAGGAGAACACTTTGCCTAAAATTGGAAGCGTCAGCGTAGAGGAACGAAAAGAGCGGATTCTCGAGCTTCTTCAAGCAGAGGGAAAGGTCCGCTGCGCGGAGCTGAGCCGGCTCTTCTCTATTTCAGAGGTCTCTGTGCGGAACACCCTTTCCGCCATGGAACAGGAGGGACTGGTGGAACGGACTCACGGCGGCGCAGTCCTGGCGTCCGCCGTCAAAGGCGACCGGCATTATCTGGAGCGAAAGGGCCGTTACACCGAGGAAAAGCGTCGGATCGCCAAGCAGATCGCAGGCATGATCCAAAGCGGCGAGACGCTGTTTGTCAACTCCGGCACCACAACTTTGTTTGTCGTGGAGGAACTTCAGAAGCTGTCCGCTCTGACAATTGTGACCAACTCCATCCCCATGGCCATGGAATTCAGCGACCATCCCAACTTCAACATCATCCTGCTGGGCGGAAA
The DNA here is from genome assembly GCA_934869045.1 of uncultured Nitrososphaerota archaeon. Classification (GTDB taxonomy): domain Bacteria; phylum Bacillota; class Clostridia; order Oscillospirales; family Ruminococcaceae; genus Merdivicinus. The sequence goes on from CAKXAF010000176.1 coordinate 5,709, forward strand.
CATTG
>CAKXAF010000177.1 GCA_934869045.1 uncultured Nitrososphaerota archaeon
TTTGAGAGCCAGTGCGGGTACTGCATCAGCCGGTCCGCAGCGGATTGGGGCGTATATGCCGATGTTTCCTCCGACACGCCGGTCCGCATTTTTTCCCGGGGCGGGCTGCCGCTGTCCGCAGGAGAAAAGGAACGGTTATTGGAGCTTTTGGAAAAGGGGGCTCCTCCCTCGCCGTATTCCTCCTATGGCGGCATTTTAGCCATGTCCAGTATGCGGGAGCTCTATGGGATCGAGCTGATCAAATCAGCAGTTTGTACCCTGTCGGGAATGTCGGTGTCTGTCAAATGTGCCAGCTCTGCGGTGCGGGCTCTCGCTGAGGAAGCTCTCTCCAGGCTGGGATGCCGGTTTGCCGAAGGCGGGCTGACCCTTCAGCTCTCTGCTGATGGACGGAATGTTTCCGCCTATGATAAGGTCAGCGATTATATTTTTACCGACCGGGTCTTGCTTTTGGTGTGCATGGATCTGTTCCGTCGGGGGCCGGACGCTTCTGTGCCGGCTTCGGCGCCTCGGGTCCTGGACCGCATCGCGGCCCGGTGGGGGAGGAGGGCCCTGCGCTACGAGGACGGGTTTGTCAGTGACAGCGACCGCAGCGCACGCAACCTGGGAATGCGCCAGCCGTTCCTGCGGGATGGCCTGATGCTGGGCATCCGGCTGCTCTCCCTGCTCCGGGAGAATCAATGCAGTCTGGAGGAGCTGGAGAAGCGGCTCCCTGGCTACGCTGTGGTTTCCCGCACTGTGGCAGCGGGAAGGGATCTGCTACCCCCCGGAGAGCGCGGCGTCTGTTTTCCGTTGAACGGCGGCGAGATCCGGCTGTGTCCGGCCCGGGCGGGACGGGCGATTTTTCTGGTGGCAGAGGGCGCAAATGTGGAAATGGCAGGAGAGCTTTGCCGGTTTGCGGAGGAAGAGCTTTCCAATCACCGCCTTCCCCAAGGAGACCGGCCGCAAATGTAAAGTTTCCATAGAAAACGGAAAAGAGGGGACCGGGACGGTTCTGCCTTCTTGACAGGCTGCCCCGGTTCTGATATAATATAAAGGACTATTTGTTCGGATTCACTTGCAGTACTTTCAGCAGAACGGATGAGACGCAAATCCCCAGAAACCCGTGGGGAGTTTTATCGGAGTTGGAATTGTGACTGTAAGGTTGTTTCAAGAGTGTTTTGAACGGCAACTGCAAATAGGTCTGCCGCCAATGGATCAGGCAGTTTCCGGCGAAAAGCGGTCGGTTCGGATTATACGCCGCTTTCCCGGATGGAATTTATCCATAAAGCTACATAGCGAAACGAGGATGGTCGGCCACAGGCGGATACCGGCGGAAAACCCCCGGGAACCACGGAAAGCCTTTGGCCTTGGATTTGCTACAGCATTTTTCTATTTGAAAGAAGCGTCCGGAGCAACGGTTCATTTCCGGAACGCGTTATTTTCGATGTCCGTATCTTCTTGTTTCGCAATTTCTCAGAAAAGGAAGGATTTTGTGTGAACGATCAATCGAACAACAACGCCAAAACAAAAATCATCGACGCTTTATTTTCGGATGGGACAGCTGTGGAGAAGAAGCCGCGCTCTTCCGGGGGACGGCGCTATAACCGCTCCAGCCGCACCCGGAAACCGGCGGCGTCCGATATGGCGGCATCCGCTTCCGAACCGCTGGGACTCGTGGTTCCTGCTTCGGAAAACCTGGCGGAGAAGACTTCTGCTGAAAAAGCGGCGCCCGTCAAGGAGGATGAGAAGCCTGCCGGCCGCCCTGCGGGTCGCCGGGGTCAGCACCGCAGCGGTCCACGGCCGGCGGCCAAGAGCAAAACGCCGGCTGCGGAGACCGCGGTACCGGTAGCAGAGGTCTCCCCTGCTGCTTCCGCTGCTCCTGCCGTTCCCTCCCGGAACAACCGCCGCCCGTCCCCGAATAGCCGTTCTTCTGCGGGAACCAGGCAGAATGCTGCAAAAGGCCGCGGAAAAAGCCGCAAGCCGGTGGTCCGCATCATCCCTCTGGGCGGACTGAACGAAATCGGTAAAAATATTACCGCCTACGAGTGCGGCAGCGATATTTTCCTGGTGGACTGCGGCATGGGATTCCCGGATGCAGACATGCTGGGCGTGGATATCGTCATCCCGGATTTTACCTGGCTGGAAAAGAACGCGGAGCGCATCCGCGGTCTGGTAATCACCCACGGCCATGAGGACCATATCGGATCCATTCCCTATTTTCTCAAAAAGGTCGGCGCCGGTATCCCGATTTACAGCGCTGCGCTGACCATCGGCCTCATCGAAGGCAAGCTCAAGGAGCACGGCCTGCTCGGCAAGGCCAAGCTCAACGTCGTCAAGCCCCGGGACACCATCAAGCTGGGCTGCTTTTCAGTGGAGTTTATCCACGTCAACCACTCCATCCCCGATGCTATGGCGGTGGCCATCACCACACCGGTGGGCGTCATCATCCAGACCGGCGACTTCAAGGTGGATTACACCCCTATCGACGATACCCCCATCGATATCGCCCGGTTCGCGGAATACGGCAGCCAGGGAGTTCTCTGCCTGCTGGCCGACTCCACCAATGCCGAGCGCCCCGGCTTTTCGGAAAGTGAGCAGAAGGTGGGCGCCACCTTTGAAAACCTCTTCCAGAAAGCCGGCGACCGGCGGATTATCATTGCCACCTTCTCCTCCAATATCCACCGCATCCAGCAAATCGTCAACATGGCGGTCCAGACCGGCCGGAAGGTGGCGGTTTCCGGCCGGAGCATGGTCAACGTGGTTACCAAGGCCATCGAGCTGGGCTATCTGAACGTCCCTAAGGACGTCTTGGTGGATATCGACAATATCGGCCGCTATCCTTCCAATCGGTTGGTCATCTGCACCACCGGCAGCCAGGGAGAGCCGCTGTCCGCCCTGTCCCGCATGGCGGCGGGGGAGCACCGCAAGGTCTGCGTTACCGCCAATGATTATATCATCATCTCCGCAACCCCAATTCCCGGCAACGAAAAGCACGTCACACGGGTGGTCAACGACTTACTGAAGCTGGGGGCCGAGGTCATCTATAAATCCATGTATGAGGTCCACGTTTCGGGCCACGCCTGCCAGGGCGACCTGAAAATGATGCTCTCCATCACCAAGCCGAAGTTTTTTATCCCGGTTCACGGCGAGTATAAGCATTTGATCTCCAACGCGCAGCTTGCCCGGGATATGGGGATCGCGCCGGATCACATCCTTATCACTGACATCGGCCAGGTCACCGAGCTGGACGGCGAAACCCTCCAGCCCGGCGGCTCGGTAGAGGCCGGACGGGTCTTCGTGGACGGCTATGGCGTCGGGGACGTGGGCTCCATCGTCCTGCGGGACCGGCAGCATCTGGCTCAGGACGGCCTGATCATCGTGGTGGTGACCATTGAGAGTGAATCCGGATCGGTGGTTGCGGGGCCGGATATCGTCTCCCGGGGCTTTGTCTACGTCCGGGAATCCGAGGCGCTGATGGAGGAGGCCCGTCAGCTGGTCAAGCGGACCCTGGCGGACTGCCAGGAGAAGGGCGTCCGGGAATGGAGCGCCTTAAAGGTCAGCATCAAGGATCAGCTCTCCTCTTTTATCTACAAAAAGACCAAGCGGGATCCCATGATTTTGCCGATCATCATGGAAATCTAGAAAAAATACGTCATTGCCCCGTCAACGCGCTTGCATTGGCGGGGCAAATATCTTATAATAGAGAAAATGGGGGGATTGTTTCTTACGTTCCCTTCAACTTCATACAGCCCTTCGGGGCCGGAAAGGCAAGAGAGTCATGAATCAGAAACGGCTCTGGAATCTTCGCTTCTATCTTATTCTCCTGATCGTAGTCTGCCTGGGGCTGGCGGCTGCGCTGTGGTTTGTCAGCCCCATCGCCCTCTGCGTCGCCGCGCCGGTGGTGCTGGCGGTTTGCGGCCTGTGCATCTGGCAGATGGTCCACATGCAGGGCCAGATCCATGCGGTCATGGACAAGGTTCTGGATCAGCTGGATGCCGGACAGCGCCATTTCCTTCACGATTTCCCCCTCCCTGTGGTCATCGTTACGGGCGAGCGGGAGGTGGTCTGGTATTCCGAATCCTTTCGGGAACGGATCACCCCCGGCGGCGACATCTATGGAACCAGTTTGGATCTGGTAACCAAGGAGCGGCTGGAAGACCTCTGCACGGCGGCCGGCCGGGAGATCTGCTATCGGAACCGCTGGTACCGGGTCTACGGCATCAGTCGCAGCGAAAATGGAGAGACCCTGGCGACCCTGTACTTTGTCGATGTCACGGAGCTCCAGAAGGCGGCCTCCCTTTATAAGCTGACCCGGCCTTCGGTAATGCTCATCATGCTGGACAATTACGGGGAGGTCATGCAGCACGCCAAGGAGAGCGAAAAGTCCCGCATCCTGGGCGCCATTGACAGCACCCTGGAGGATTTTATCAGCTCCATGACCACCAGCTTCATCAAGCGGTTTGACGGGGACAAGTTCCTTGTGGTGGTGGAGGAGCAGCATCTGGAAAAGATCATCGCCAGCCGCTTTAAGATCCTGGACGACACCCGCAGTATCCAGACCGACGGCAACCTGCCGGTAACTCTCTCCATTGGCGTGGGCCGGGGGGAGGCCACCCTTGCGGAGAGCGAGGCGGCTGCCCGGCAGGCGCTGGATATGGCCCTGGGCCGGGGCGGCGACCAGGCGGCCATCAAAAATCAGACGGTGTATGAGTTTTACGGCGGCGTTTCCAAGGGAGTGGAAAAGCGCACCAAGGTCAAGACCCGCATTGTGGCCAACGCGCTTTCCGAGCTGATCCAGAATGCCGACCGGGTGCTGGTCATGGGGCACAAGTTCGGGGATCTGGACTGTGTGGGCGCGTCAGTAGGCCTTGCCTATGCGATCCGCTCCATCGGAAAGCAGGCAGATGTGGTGGTGGACCGGGATAAGACCCTGGCCAACATCCTCATTGACATGGTATCCAAGGAAGGGTGCGGAAACCTGTTTGTTGACCCGTCGGAGGCGCTGTTCAGCGTTACGGAGGACACCCTTCTCATTATCTGCGACACCCACACCCAGAATCTGGTGGAGTCCCACGAAATCTACAACCGCTGCAAGACGGTGGTCGTCATCGACCACCACCGCAAGATGGTCAACCACATCGACAATGCCGTGATTTTCTACCACGAGCCCTACGCTTCCTCCGCTTCGGAGATGGTGACCGAGCTGATCCAGTACATGGGCGAAAACTGCCGCATCAACGCGGTGGTCGCCCAGGCCCTGCTTTCCGGCATCATGCTGGATACCCGCAACTTCGTCCTCCGCACCGGCGTGCGCACCTTTGAGGCCGCGGCCTACCTGCGGCGCATTGGCGCGGACACCATTACGGTCCGGAAACTCTTTTCCAACACCATGGATTCCTACCAGCGGCGGTCCCGGCTTGTTTCCGGGGCGCAGATCTACAAGAACTGCGCCGTGGCGGAGAGCGATTTCAGCGCGGAGGATATGCGCATCGTCGCCCCCCAGGCGGCGGATGAGCTGCTGAGCATCGACGGCGTGGATGGCTCCTTTGTCCTTTATGAAAACAATGGGGAGATCTGCATCTCCGCCCGTTCCATGGGGGTTATCAACGTCCAGATCATCATGGAGATGCTGGGCGGCGGAGGCCATCACACCATGGC
>CAKXAF010000178.1 GCA_934869045.1 uncultured Nitrososphaerota archaeon
AGGCTGGAAAAGTCCGCTGGATGGTATTTTCCGGTTTTTTGCCCATACTATCCATACCTGATATAAGGAGGCACTTTTGATGAAAAAGATTGTATCGCTCTTTCTTGCCGTGGCAGCGGCGTTTTGCATGACCGGATGCCGGAATTCGGAATCGGGGAATTCCTCCGGCTCTTCCTCACAACCCAGCGGCACATCCAATCAGCTCATCGTCGGCTCTGTCAGCGATCTAAACGCGGATATGATGGACGGATGGACCAATGCCGGGCAGAACAAGTCTATCAAGGCGCTGATCAACGGCTATGAAACCGTGTCCTATACCAAAGAAGGAATGTTTATCGTCAATAAAACAGCCGTCCGAAATCTGGAAACCGCCGAAAATGCTGACGGTACCAAAACCTTCACCGTATCGATCCGAGAAGGCCTGACTTTCAACGACGGATCCGCCATAACGGCTTCAGATTACGTGTTCAACATCCTGCTCTATTCCTCTCCGGAGTTCGGCGCTTTGGAAGGGGACAACTTTTTCGGCATCGACTATGTGGGCTTCGAAGGGTTCCACTCCGGTGAGACCCGGACTTTTTCCGGCATCCGCCTGCTGGACGAGTACACCTTTTCCATCACGGTGAAAGCAGAAAACTTTCCGTATTATTATGAGCTGAACTATGCCGGCGTAACTCCTCTGCCCATGGCGGTCATTGCCCCTGGCGTGACTCTCTCCGACAATGGAGACGGCGCGTTCCTCAGCGAAGAATTTAATGCAGAGCTCCTGCAAAAAACAATCTTAGACGCGGAAACTGGATACCGCTACCGTCCGTCCGTAAGCTCCGGCCCCTACCGCCTGGAGAGCTACAACGCCTCCACCAAACAGGCGGTGCTGACCTTGAATCCCCATTTCCAGGGAAATTATGACGGGCAGAAACCCGCTATACAAAAGCTAATCCTGAAGTCTGTCACCGACGCGACCATGATCGATGAGCTCTCCGCCGGCTCTGTCGGCCTTCTTACGCAGATTTCCGGCACGACCATCGACCGCGGCCTGGATCTGGCAGAGGAGGGGAAGGTAGACTACGCCGCCTATCTGCGGGCTGGGTATGGACGTATTGCCTTCGCCGCCAACCACGGTCCGACCCAGTTTGCCGCCGTGCGCCAGGCCATCGCCTACTGCCTGGACCGGGACGAGTTTGCCCGCCAGTATTCCGGCGGACACGCCAAGGTCGTGGACGGCTACTATGGCTTATCCCAGCGGGAATACCGGGACAACAGGGAGGCACTGGAATCCGAACTGATCCACTACACCTATAATTTGGAGAAAGCCCGGGAGATCCTGGTTGCAGACGGCTGGACGAAAAATGCTTCCGGCGGCGCATTTCAGGAGGGAACAGACCCGCTCCGCTACAAAGAGGTGGACGGAAACCTGATGCCGCTGATCATTCGTTGGGCCAATACCGCTAACAATCCAGTTTCTGACCTCATCAATACCATGCTTCCCTCGGAGATGAAAAAAATCGGCATGGAACTCCAACCCACCACGATGGAGCTTGGTAAGCTCCTAAATGAACTTCAGCAGACAGAGGGGCAGAATTATCATATGTTCAACCTCGGAACCGGTTTTGGCAGCATCTCCGCTGTATGGTATTACTATAACCCGGATCTAGATACCTTCGGCGGCGGCTACAACTCCAACTTCATTGCCGATGAAGGGCTCTACCGTTTGGCAGCCGATATGAAGGCTACAGAGCCGGGGGATACCGCGTCCTGGGATACCAAGTGGCTGGAATTTCAGAAACGCTGGAACGAACTGCTCCCGGACATTCCTCTTTACTCCGATGACTACCACGATTTCTTCACCACCCGCCTGAAAAATTATCAGCCTGATGGCCTCTGGCCCTGGGAGAACGCTATTTTGTATGCGGAACTGCAGTGACGCTTCAGCCGTCCAGTGCTGCCGGACCGGGCCTGCCCGCCGGCGGCACATTTTTTGCTTTCCAGAGGGTGAAGGCGAATTTTTCGGACCGTCCGGGGTACAGTATTCCTATCCCGTTTTGAAAGCGAGGGAACTCTATGGTGCGCTACCTGTTAAGGCGTTTGCTTTACATCGTTTTTGTCTTTTTGATCGTATCCATTCTCCTGTTTGGAATCTATAAGCTCATGCCCGGCGATCCCGCACGTATGATGCTGGACAGCACCATTGCCAATACAGACCCGGTCCGATACCAGGCGATGTATGAGGCGGCACGGGAGCGTCTCGGTCTCAATGACCCGATCCCTATCCAGTACGTCAAATGGATCGGCAATATGCTCACCGGCAACTTCGGCTATTCCATGACCTATCGGATGGATGTCATCGACATGGTGGCAGCGCCTATGAAAAACACGGTGCTTTTGAACCTTGCCTCCCTGGCATTGGTCTTCTGCATCACCATCCCCCTGGGAATCGCAACGGCCGTCCGGAAGAACAGTGCCTTCGACAACGCCGTCCAGGTCGGCACCATTGTAGGATACAGCCTTCCCAGCTTCATCATCGCCCTGACCCTTATCTTTCTGCTGGCGGTAAAGCTGCCGCTTTTTCCAATCAGCGGGGTCAGCACAGCGGGCTTTGAGGGAAACGCCTTTGAAAAGGCCCTGGACGTTTTGTATCATATGTGCCTGCCTCTGCTGGTGCTGGTGCTCAGCTCCATTGGCGGGCTGACCCGATATGTCCGCGCCGCTATGATCGACGCTCTCCGGATGGATTACATCCGCACAGCTCGCGCCAAGGGCCTGAGGGAAAAGGTTGTTATCTATTCCCATGCGTTCCGAAACGCTCTGATTCCCATTGTCACCATTATCACCGGATGGTTTGTCGGCGTGTTCGGCGGTTCCGTAGTTATAGAGACCATTTTTATGCGGAATGGCATCGGCAAGGTTTTGATCGATGCCCTGCGCCAGCAGGATTTCCCTGTAGTACTGGCCATGCAGATGTTCTACGTGGTGCTGACCCTGGCCGGAAATCTGCTGATGGATCTGGGCTACTGTCTGGTAGATCCCCGCGTAAAAGTGGATTGAGGAGGGACATGATGAAGCGGAAAAAACGACCGGACACCCGATTCCGAATCCTGAGAAAGACCCTTTTCGGTTCCAATGCGGCGTCCCCCATCGAGGAGGAGGCTGTTCAAAGCCCTCTGCGCACCATTCTTCGCAATTTCCGGGAAAACGGGGTGGCAATGACAGGCCTTATTACTTTTTTACTGATCTTTCTGGCCTGCTTTCTTCTCCCTCTCTTTTTTCCGCTGGACAAGACTTATCAGGATGTCACCCAGCAGAATGTGGCTCCTGGCTTCGGGTTGATGACGCTTCCTTCCGGAATGAAAAGTGGTGTCCGGCAAATCTCGGTTGGCTCCACTTTTTCTGTAGGAATCAATGAGAAGGGAGAGGTACTCGTTTGGGGCAAAGCCTCGGACCGGCTAAAGGACATCCCTGAAAACATGGGAAACGTCGTCCAGGTTTCTGCTGGTTTGGACCACATTCTCGCCCTCAACGATCAAGGGCAACTTTTCACCTGGGGAAACAACCGCTTTTCCTTGGGCAGCATCCCCCCGGAGCTAACAGGCCGGATGGATATCCGGCAAATTCTTGCCGGGCACCAGATCTCGATGGTTCTGACCGGCGACGGCCGCTTGACCTACTGGGGGAATGAAAACCTGATCAGCCTGCGTGTGCAAGAGGTCCAGGGCCAGGTGGAAAAGGTGATCCTGAATACCACCACCGGTCTGGTTCTTCTCCGGAATGGCCGGATTGCAGCGCTGACCACAAAATCCACACCCTTTTCCGCAATCCCTGAGGAGCTTCAAGGCCGCGCCGTGGACCTGGCCGCGACGGACAAGGCGGCGGCAGCGGTTACCAGCAGCGGCCAGGTTTTTGTGTGGGGAAGCGGGGACTACGGAATCCTGGAGGTTCCCGCAGGACTCCAGGGAAATGCGGTCTCCATTGAGGCTGGACGTGCTCATTTCTCAGCCCTGACGTCGGATGGAAGTGCCATCTCCTGGGGCAGCGGCAACTTTCATCAAACCGATGTCCCCTCCTCCTTGGGGAGAACGTCTGTTACAGCTCTTTACGCTGGCTCCTATCAGAATTATGCTGTAGAATCCTCCGGCAAGGTCACGTCTTGGGGCCTGCGCGGCTACCTGATGGGCACGGACGGATATGGACGCGACGTATTCGTGCGCCTGATTTCCGGCGGACGGCTCACCATGACTATCGGCGCCATCGCCGTCATCCTTTCTACTCTCATCGGCATCACTGTCGGCGGCCTTTCCGGCTATTACGGCGGTAAGGTGGACATGATTCTCATGCGGTTTGCCGAAATCGTCGGGTCGATTCCATTTCTGCCCCTGGCCATTATTCTCTCTGCCATTGTCGGAAACCGGGTTTCCGAAATCGGACGGATTAGCATGATCATGGTAATTCTGGGTGTATTAAGCTGGCCAGGCCTGTCCCGTTTGGTCCGTGCACAGATTCTCTCCGAGCGCGAAAAAGAATTTGTCACAGCCGCCAAAGCCATCGGCGTACGGGAGATGGCCATTATTTTCAAGCACATCCTGCCTAACGTCATCACAGTCATCATCGTAAACGCCACTTTGGACTTTGCCACCTGTCTGCTGACCGAATCGTCCCTTTCGTTTTTGGGCTTCGGCGTTATTGAACCTAGCCCCACCTGGGGCAATATGCTCACCGGTTCTCAGTCATCTACGGTCATCGGGACCTATTGGTGGCGGTGGGTCTTTCCGGCGCTGGCCCTGAGCCTCGCCACTATCAGCATCAATCTGATCGGCGACGGCCTGCGGGACGCCATTGATCCAAAATCCAACGAACGTTAGGAGGAAGCCTATGGCGCTGTTGGAACTGCGCAACCTGCATACGTATTTTCAAACAAAACGGGGAACCGTTAAGGCGGTGAACGGCGTCTCCTACACTGTAGAAGAAGGGCGGACTCTGGGGGTAGTCGGGGAAAGCGGCTCTGGAAAAAGCGTTTCTGCCATGAGTATCCTAAAGCTGCTGGACGGAAACGGGTTCATCGCTGAGGGGCAGGTGCTGTTCCGTGGCCGGGATCTGGCGGAATGTTCTCAGGAAGAGATGTACCATATCCGCGGAAACGAAATCTCGGTGATTTTCCAGGAGCCCATGACCAGCCTCAATCCAGTCTTCCAAGTCGGCCGTCAAATCGGAGAGGTCTTTGAGGTCCATCAGAATCTGTCCAGAAGGGACTCCACCCAGAAAGCTGTGGAAATGCTGAAGGCCGTGCGGATTCCCAATCCGGAAAATGTGGCCCGCCGCTATCCGCACCAGCTTTCCGGGGGAATGCGCCAGCGGGTTATGATTGCGATGGCGCTGGCCTGCCGCCCTCGCCTGCTCATTGCCGATGAACCCACCACGGCATTGGATGTAACCATCCAGGCCCAGATTCTCCGCCTGATGAACGATTTGAAAGAGGAAAATGGGACCGCGATCCTCTTTATTACCCATGACCTGGGCGTCATCTATGAGATGGCTGACGACGTAGCTGTGATGTACTGCGGGGTGGTTGTGGAGCTGGCGCCGGTAGCTGCAATCTTTCAAAAAGGCGGATACTCCCACCCCTATAC
>CAKXAF010000179.1 GCA_934869045.1 uncultured Nitrososphaerota archaeon
AGCAGGAGGACGGCAGTTATATCGCAGGATGCACCGATCCTAAAGTCAAAGAGGGCCTGCAAGCGATGCGGGACTTGTACGCTGCCGGCGGCTTGGATCCGGAATTTGCGGTAAAAGAAGAAGCAAAAACGGAAGAGTTTGTCGCAGCGGGAAAGATCGGTATGTATATTGGCTTTTTCTGGTGGCCGTTAGGGGCTATGAAGGACTGTGTGGCCAATGTGGAGGGGGCCGATTGGATTGCTGTGGAGCTGCCTCCTTCCAAAAATATGGAGACCTATTTGACCCCAGTGGAACTAAACACGGCAGGCTATTTGTACGTTCGCAAGGGTTATGAGCATCCGGAAGCGGTCGTTGTCATGATGAACCACCTTTGCGACGGATATGCGGCGCCTTGGCTGGTCGGTGAGGACACGGATTTTGCCAAAGGATATCAGGCAATCGCGGCAGATGTAAAGTACAAAAACGTAGCCGTCAATGGGATGATGCCGTTTAGCCTGGCAGGCAACATCAACTGGGGACCGATCTTTCAGGAAGCCATCGATAAGGGCGAAAAGCACGTTTTTGGGAAGGATCAGGATTATCAGAACGTTATCAGCACCGAGCTGTCTCCGGAAATGCAGTGGGCATGGAAAAAGGTCTACCTGGAAGCCTATCCGGTGTTAGGCGACTTTGAAAATCTGCATTATAACGACTATACCGGATCGCCCACGGATACAGCGGTGAAGGTCCAGTCTCTGCTGGATAAAGAAATGCTGACTACTTTTATCGGCATGATTATGGGTGAAATTCCAATCGACAGCTTTGATGACTTTGTAAAACGGTACAATTCCATGGGCGGGGAAAAGATCGCTCAGGAAATTCAGGCGGCAATGGCAGAATAACCTGCGGATTACGGCCGTATAGGCAGCGCCTATACGGCCCATTTTGAAACGGCGGTGACAGGCAATGATGGCATTTCCAGCAAAAAAACGGAAAAATTTGGCTTGGCAGCTTCATTTGATGCTGCTGCCCGGCATCCTACTCATCCTGGTCTTCAGCTATTTCCCTCTGGCGGGAATTACGATAGCGTTTAAGGAATTCTATCCGGCTTTGGGCATCTGGGGCTCTCCGTGGGTGGGGCTTGAGAATTTTGAATACATGTTTCTGCTTCCGGATACCCCTCAGATTTTGTGGAACACTCTTCGCATTGCGCTGCTGAAGATGTTTTTCAACTTTCCGGTTCCGATCGTTGTCGCGCTGATGCTCAACGAGGTGAGCATCAGCGGTTTGAAGCGGACAGTCCAGACGGTGGTCTATCTCCCTTATTTTATCTCCTGGGTCATTTTGTCCGGCATCATCATTGATTTGTTTGCACGGGAGGGGATTATCAACCAGTTTTTGGGCCTTTTTAGGGCAGAGCCGGTTTTTTTTCTGGGGGACAACCGCTATTTCACCAGTATGCTGGTTTTGACCGATGTCTGGAAAAACTTCGGCTACGGAACAGTGGTCTATCTGGCGGCGATTACCGGCGTGGACAGCTCACTGTACGAGTCCGCCATCATTGACGGCGCCAACCGCTGGAAGCAGACGCTGCACATCACGCTCCCCAGCATTGCGCCGATTATCATGCTGCTCATGATTCTGAATATGGGCAACGTCCTGAACGCGGGCTTTGACCAGATCTTTAATTTGTACAGCCCCCTGGTTTACCCCAGCGCGGATATCATTGACACCTTTGTCTACCGGATCTCCATGATAGAGGCCAACTACAGTCTTGGCACGGCGGTGGGCCTTTTGAAGTCGATCGTAAGCTTTATCCTCATTGTCGGCAGCTACACGATTGCCAACAAGTATTCGGATTATACCGTCTTTTAAGGGGCTGGGAGGGAGAAATATGAAAAAAGTTTCAGCATCCTATCGGGTGTTCTCGGTGTTGAATATAATCCTCCTTATGCTGCTGTCGGCGCTGTGCGTGTTTCCGATTTTTCACATTCTGGCGGTATCCTTAAGCAGCCAAGCCGCTGCCGCCGCCAATCAGGTGGTTCTCTGGCCAGTGGGCTTTACCTGGGCCTCCTATCTCTCCGTTGCCGGACGGAGCGCCTATTGGACCGCTTTCGGTGTTTCGGTGAGGCGGGTGCTGCTGGGTGTTTCGGTGAATACGGTTTTGACGGCGATGATGGCGTACCCCCTTTCCAAATATCCCCGGGAATTCAAGGCAAGGCGGTACTACGTCTGGTTTTTAATGTTCGCCATGATTTTTAACGGCGGCTTGGTGCCTACCTATCTTCTGATCAGGGATCTGCATCTGATGAACAGCATTTGGGCGTTGATCCTTCCCGGCGCTGTGCCGATTTACAACGTCATTCTGACGATGAACTTCATCCGGCAGCTTCCACGGGAGATCGAAGAAGCGGCATTTATCGATGGCGCTACGTATTTCCAGTGCTTCCTTCGGATGATCGTACCGCTGTCGAAGCCGGTGCTGGCGACGATCATTTTGTTCAGCTTTCTCGGTCATTGGAACGCCTGGTTTGACGGAATGATCTATATGGAAAATTCCGCAAATTATCCACTGCAGACCTATATGTACAACGTCATTGCCAACCGGGATATCACCAATTCGACAGAGGCTATTGAAAATGCTCTAACGAACATTAAAACCCTGAAATCTGCTCAGCTGTTTCTGACGATGCTGCCAATTTTGGTGATTTACCCGTTTTTGCAGAAATATTTTACCAAGGGCATCACTGTGGGCGCCGTAAAAGGATAAGGAGGAGCCGTTATGCGTTGGATCGATCAGGCAAAGTGGATTGCGGCGGCGGAAGACTTTGGAGAAGTCTGTCCGGTGTTCCGAAAGCGGCTGCTTTTGCGGGGTCCGGTACGGGAGGCGTTTCTGCAAATCAGTGCCCGGGGCGTTTATGAGGCGTTCCTGAACGGCCGACAGGCAGGGGATTTCTTTCTGGCTCCAGGCTGGACCAACTACCGCAGTCGCATCCAGTTTCAGGAATACAACGTGACCGGTTTGCTGTCCGGACAGGAGACGGAGCTGCGCATCGGCGCAGGCAAAGGCTGGTACGGCGGCAGGCTGACCCACGGAACCTATCCGGGACCGTGTCCGGCGGTGATTGCGGCTCTGGCGGTATTTTATCAAGACGGAGCGGAGGAGGTCTTCCGCACGGATGCGGATTGGGAAGCGGCGGAGAGTCCGGTTCGGTTCAGCGATTTATATGATGGAGAGACCTATGACGCGCGGGTGATTCCGGAGGGGTGGCGTCCGGTTTCTGTACTCCCGGAAGACGACGTTTTCCTAATAGAACAGGAGGGTCCGGCAGTGCGCGAACAGGCGTATTTTTCGCCGGCCGCGGTCCTTCATACCCCCAGGGGTGAAACCGTGCTGGATTTCAGCCAGAATCTCACGGGGTACGTGCGGTTCACGGTTCGGGGACGGCCGGGAGACGCTGTGGAGCTGTCCGACGCGGAGATCCTGGACCGGGATGGAAATTTTTATAACGAAAATTACCGTTCCGCCAAGAGCCGGATCCGCTATCTCTGCAAGGGCGGCGTGGAAACCTATCAGCCTCATTTTTCCTTTCAGGGGTTTCGCTACGTGCGGCTGGATTCCTGGCCGGGGGAAGTGCGGCCGGGGGATTTTACGGCAGTGGCCGTCCATTCCGACATGGAGCGAACCGGGCATTTCGCCTGCTCCAACCCGCTGCTGAACCGGCTGTACCAAAACGTCTTATGGGGGCAGCGGGGAAATTTTTTGGATATTCCCACGGACTGCCCCCAGCGGGACGAACGGATGGGCTGGACCGGGGACGCCCAGGTATTCAGCCGGGCCGCCTCCTATAACTTCGATGTGGAGCGGTTTTTCCGCAAATGGCTCCGGGATCTGAAAACCGAGCAGAAACCCTCGGGCGCGATCCCCCGGATCGTGCCCAACTGCTGGAACCCAGAGGATGCGGCGCCCGCCGCATGGGGGGACGCGGCGGTAATTTGTCCCTGGCAGATTTACTGGACCTATGGAAACCGGGACATACTGGAGGAGCAGTTCTCCAGTATGAGGGGCTGGGTGGATTACGTCCGTTCACAGGGTTCTGAGGAAGGGCTGTGGGATACGGGGGATCATTACGGGGACTGGCTGGGCCTGGACGCGGAGGAAGGCTCCTATCAGGGAAAGACCGACCCCTATCTGATCGCCACTGCATATTTTTATCGTTCCACGCAGCTTCTTTGTCAGGCCGGGGAAGTCCTTGGCAAGGAGATGACCGTGTACCGGGAGCTTGCAGGCCGCATTCAGACCGCTTTCCGAAGAGTCTATGTGCAGGGAGAGCGGCTGACAAGCGACACGCAGACCGCCTATGCCCTGGCCCTGGAAACCGGGCTGGCGGACAGCGGGCTGGAGAAAGCTTTCGCGGACCGGCTTGCGGAGCTGGTCCGGCTTAACGGAAACCGGCTGCAGACCGGGTTCGTCGGTACGCCCTGCCTGCTTTACGCGCTGGCGGATCACAGTTACCCGGATCTGGCCGTCACCTTGTTGCTGCAGGAGGAATATCCCTCATGGCTGTATTCGGTGCGGCAGGGGGCGACGACGGTCTGGGAGCACTGGGATGGGCTGAAGCCGGACGGGACCGTGTGGAGCCCGGATATGAATTCCTTTAACCACTACGCATACGGAGCAGTAGCGGATTTTCTCTACGGCAGACTTTGCGGTATTGAGCCTCTGGAGCCGGGGTTTCGCCGAATCCGGATCCGGCCGCTGATGGACGCCCGGCTTGACTGGGCGGAGGCTTCTATCCGGACAAGGCATGGAGAGGTCGGGTGTGGATGGAGGAAAGAAAAGGGCGGATGGTTCTGTACGGTTCAGGTCCCCCAGGGGTGTACGGCGGAGGTCGATCTGCCCGGCATAGCGAAAACCGTTTCAGAGGGGCCCCATGAATTTTGGGTTTTCCCGTCATAATATCAGGCACAGACTGTCCTGCCAGTACCGGCGGGACGGTCTTGCCCGCTTTAAGAAGGAGAGAGAGCTTTGCTCAGACGTCAATCGATTTTTACACGGTTTTTCTTGTGCTTTCTCGCAGTATGGGTGCCGCTCAACCTTCTGATGGTCGGAATCCTGTCCTATTCGGGGGATCAGCTGGCTAAAAATGCAGTGAAAACGTCGGATACCCACCTGTCCTTCCTTTCCTATCTGCTGAACCGCGATTTCAATAAGATCAGCCAGATCCTGTATCTGATCAGCTTTGACGATGAAATTTTGGAATACAGCCATCAGCGTTCCCAACCGTTCAGCTATCAGCAGTATCTGTTGAACGTTCAGATTCAGCAGCGAATGGTATCCTATAGTCAGGCCAGTTTTTTGATCGAGGATCTATTCCTTGTTTTCCCGGATGGCGGAGAATTAAGCGTCCGCTATACGGGAAGCGGGCTGCCGGAGAAAGTGCTTGAAAATGCTTGGGGCGCGTCTGAGCAGGTTGACCGGCTTTTGATTTACGAAGGAAAGCTGGTGTATCTTCATAAGGG
>CAKXAF010000180.1 GCA_934869045.1 uncultured Nitrososphaerota archaeon
GCTGGGCATGTCCCGGATGGAGGACTGCGGCCGGGAACTGGAGCTTGCCAGCGATGAAACCCTTCCGGGATACCGGCGCACGGAATTCCGCTTTCAAAGTGAGCCGGGCTATTGGGTGCCCTGCTGTCTACTGACGCCTCCGGGGGACGGTCCGTTTCCGCTGGCGGTCTGTCTTCAGGGTCACAGCACGGGAATGCATATCTCCCTGGGCGAGGCGATATACCCCGGCGATGCGGCCAGTATAGAAGGCGGAAGGGATATCGCCCGACAGGCGGTTGCCCACGGTTACTGTGCGCTGACGGTTGAACAGCGCGGAATGGGACTATGCGGCGGCGATGAGCACGGCCCCCGCTGCTATGTACACACAATGGGAAATCTGCTGCTGGGACGCACCACGCTTGGGGAGCGGGTGTGGGATATCAGCCGGGCGCTGGATGTGGTGGCTGCCCGGTTTCCTCAGGCGGATGTGTCCCAGGTCCTCTGCATGGGAAATTCCGGGGGCGGTACGGCCACCTTTTATGCTGCGTGTCTGGACCAGCGGATCCGGCTGGCGGTCCCATCCTGCAGCGTCTGCACCTTCGGGGACTCCATTATGGCGATGCAGCACTGTGCCTGCAATTTTGTGCCCTGCGTGCGGGAATTCTTTGATATGGGGGACTTGGCTGGACTGATCGCCCCGCGGCCTTTGATTGTGATAGCGGGGGCATTGGATGGGATTTTCCCTCTGGCCGGGGTGAGGAAGAGCTACCAGACCATTCAGGAACTCTATCGTGCGGCTGGTGCGCCGGACTCCTGCGCACTTGCCGTGGGAGCGGAGGGGCATCGCTTCTATCCGGATATCGCCTGGCCGCTGGTGGAGAGGCTGGCACCGTGGAAAAGCCATTAAACCGCAAAAGCGCTTCCTTTTTTTTGGAAAATGTGGTATACTATAACCATCTGAACCCCGCACATTTTGGAAAGGAGCAGGAGACTCCGGTCTCTGAATTGTTATGCTGGAATTGAATCAACCGCTCACCAATCCCGCTCTCGTCAAGGCGATGGACGTTTTTAAGAAGGAGCAGAATCCTCGTACGGAGCTGGATATGATCAACGCAATTTTGATGGCGAGATTTCTGTCGCCCGTCAATTTTTCGGAACCTCCCGTAGACGGCCAGGTAAAGCCGGATACAACGCTTCAGCATTTTTTGATTAC
Source organism: uncultured Nitrososphaerota archaeon (assembly GCA_934869045.1). Lineage (GTDB taxonomy): Bacteria > Bacillota > Clostridia > Oscillospirales > Ruminococcaceae > Merdivicinus. The sequence goes on from CAKXAF010000180.1 coordinate 1,193, forward strand.
CAACACCAAGGAAGAGCAGTTTTATTTGGCGTTTACGGATTGGCAGGAGCTGGAAAAATGGTCCAAAGGGGAACACCGCGACGCATTTACCGCGCCGGTGCAGGTATTTGCCGCTCTTCTGGATAAGTCAAAGACGGTCAAGGGCGTAGTCATCAATCCCTTTGGTCAGAATATCACGCTGACCAAGGAAATGATCGAAAATTTTCCCAAGAGGAGAGAGGCGCTTTTAAAAGCGGTCCCGCCCAGATTTATGGTCGGAAAAATCAAAGAGGAGCAGGAGCCGGAGGAGCTGAAGCAGGCGCTCTGCAAGTATTTTAAGAAAAAGCAGAAGAGCATTCAAGAGGCTTGGATGTTTATCGCTCTCCGCGAGGGAGCGAAGAAGCCGCGGTTTATGCTCATTGTGGATTATGATGGAGAGCCGGAGGACGCCAAGGAGCTTTTTCCGCAGATTGCAGAGGTCGCGAAGCCTTATTTCAAAGAAGACGAAGGCATGGATATCCTTCGCCGCGATGAAAAATTCGCTGCGGATTTGATGGAAAAGAATGAACCTTTCTATCGAAAAAAAACCGGCCTTTTCTGGTGACAAAGACCCCGGACGCCGATCGGCGTCCGGGGTCTTTTTTTAGAGAACCGTTGATTGTTATGGCTTCGGGGGCGTATCATTCGTACAATGAGCACATCCGCTGCAGCCTTGGCAGCCGCAGCATCTGCCGCCTCTTTTTTTTCGGCGGCGCGAAAAGAAAAAAATCACTGCGAGAGCGGCGGCAATCAGCAGAAGAATTATAAAATCGGCAAGGGTCATAGGCACTCCTTTCTAATGGAGGAACAGCGAACCGATTTGGTATACCGCCAGCGCAACAACGTAGGCTGCACCGGTTTGATAGGCGGCGGTCAGGACCGCCCCTTTTGTGGAACCAAGTTCCCGGCGGCTGGCGGCAAAGGCTGCCACACAGGGCATATAAAGCACTGTAAACACCAGAAAAGAAAAGGCGCTCAGTGGCGTAAAGATGCTGCCCAGTGCCGCGGCGAGGTCAGCGTCCGTAGCCGCTCCCGTGAGGACAGTCAGAGTACTGACGACGGATTCTTTCGCCGTGATACCGGTGATCAGCGCCGTGGAGGCGCGCCAGTCTGTAAAGCCCAGCGGAGCAAATATCGGTCCGATCAGGGAACCTAGCTTGGCGAGAATGCTCTTGGAGCTGTCCGCTACCATGTTGAAGCTGAGGTCAAAGCTCTGAAGGAACCAGATGACGATGGATGCGACGAAGATGATGGTAAACGCCTTCCGGAGGAAATCCTTGGCCTTTTCCCACATCAGCAGCAGAACGCTTTTGGGGGAGGGGATCCGGTAGGCGGGCAATTCCATCACAAAGGGAACGGGATTTCCCCGGAAAACCGTACCTTTCAGCAAAAGCCCGGAGAGGACTGCCACCAGGATCCCGATTATGTAGACCGAAATCATCAGCAAGGCGCGGTGATTCGGGAAAAAGGCCATGATAATCATTCCGTAAATCGGCAGTTTTGCGCTGCAGGACATAAAAGGGGTCAGCAGAATGGTCATTTTCCGGTCGCGTTCACTGGAGAGGGTCCGCGCCGACATGATCGCCGGGACGCTGCAGCCGAATCCTATGAGCATGGGCACAAAAGAGCGCCCGGACAGGCCGATTTTCCGCAGCAGCTTATCCATAACAAAGGCGACCCGGGCCATATATCCGCTGTCCTCCAGCAGCGAGAGGAAAAAGAACAGCAGTACAATAATAGGAAGAAAGGAGAGGACGCTGCCCACCCCCGCGCAGATGCCGTTGATCACCAGGCTGCGCACCCAGTCGCTGGCTCCGGCGGTACCCATAAGGGTGTCCAGCGCGTCTGTTCCGGCACGGATGCCCCGATCCAGAATCTCCTGAAGCGGCGCGCCCAGCACCGTGAAGGTCAGCCAGAAAATGACCAGCATGATCCCCAGAAAAATAGGCATCCCCAGCCATTTGCTGGTCAGGATCCCGTCGATCCGTTCGGAGCGGATCTGTTCGCGGGTCTCCTGATGCTTGATCACACATTGGGCGCAGGTTTTTTCGATGAAGGTGTAGCGCATATCGGCCAGAGCCGCTTCCCGGTCGGTTCCAAGTTCGTCCTGCATATCCTCGATGATGTGCTCGATGATGTGTTTCTGATCCTCATCCAGTTTGAGGAGCGCCATGGTCGGCTCATCGCCCTCCACCAGTTTGGTAGCGGCAAACCGCAGAGGAAGCCCGGCTTCGGCAGCCTGATCGACCACAATGTGGGCAATGGCATGAATGGCTTTATGGACTTCGCCTTCGCAGAAGTCGTATTTCAGAGGAACCTGCTTTTCGGAGGCGGTCCGGACCGCAACATCCACCAGCTCGTCTATGCCCTCGTTTTTGCCCGCAGAAATGGGAACCACAGGAACTCCCAGTTCAGCGGACAGCTTGGAGACATCGATGGAGTTTCCGCTGGCGCGGACCTCGTCCATCATATTCAGTGCGATGACCATGGGAATCCCCAATTCAATGAGCTGGAGGGAGAGATACAGGTTCCGTTCGATATTGGTGGCGTCCACGATGTTGATGATGCCATTGGGCCGTTCGTTGAGGACGAAATCCCGTGTGACGATTTCCTCCGAGGTATAGGGGGAAAGGGAATAAATGCCCGGCAAGTCTACGACAGCCGCGTCCTGCCTTTTTTTGATGGGTCCTTCCTTTTTTTCCACGGTGACGCCGGGGAAGTTTCCGACGTGCTGATTGCTGCCGGTCAGGCGGTTAAAAAGAGTGGTTTTGCCGCTGTTTTGGTTGCCTGCCAGTGCGAAGAGCAGCTTCATGCTGGTCCGTCCTTTCTGTCCAGGCGTTACGCAAGCGTACCGTCCTTTATCTCAATTTTTGCCGCGTCATCCTTCCGCAGAGTCAGTACATAGCTGCGCAGAAACAACTCGATGGGGTCGCCCATAGGGGCTACCTTTCGTACCGTTACCTTGGTGTTGGGAGTCAGCCCCATATCCAACAGCCTCCGGCGGAGAGCGCCTTCACCGCCCACGGCGGCAATTACGCCGCTGTGCCCCGGCCTTACCTGGTCCAGTGTCATACAGATTCCTTCCTTCCTGCAGCCGGAATTTTCTGAGCTGCGTCAAATGTTAGCCTAAGTTTACTTTTATTATATGCCAGTTTTATGCGGCTGTCAACGGGAGAAGAACGGTTTTGGAGAAAGCGGCCCGCCAATTTTAAAAAGATTTTTTCTGTAAAAAACGGCCATTTTTACCAAAAGTGGCACAACGGGGAGAATTGACCGGTATTTGATAAAATAGCGGAAAAGTTTTGCTTTTTTTGTAAATTCGTTTACACTTTTTTGTTGACAAAAAGGATAAATTCGAGTACCATAAAGCTAATGTAGAAAGGAGAATCCTTATGAACGAGCAAAGAACCCCCAAAAAGCCGCTGATCTTTTATGTGATCCTTTGCTTTCTTGCGCTGATGGTACTCAACTCTCTGATTGTACCTATGCTTCAGAATATGCGGATCAAGGAAGTCGGCTATAATACGTTTTTAGATATGCTCAGCGACGGCCAGGTCAGTCAGGTCCAATATGAGGACAGTCAGATCCTTTTTGCGCCGTCAGATAAAAACGATCCCTACATATATACGACTTCAACCATGCCGGATATGGATATCACCAACCGGCTGATCGAAGCAGGCGTGGATTTTGGACGGGTCTATGAAAAGACCAACCCGCTGCTGTCTTTTCTGTTAACCTGGATTCTCCCGGTTCTGCTGATGACGCTGGTAGGGGCTATGATGATGCGCTTCCTCCAGCGGCGGATGGGCGGCGGCCCCAATGCCATGACCTTCGGCAAGGCCAATGCGAAAGTGTATGTGGAAGCCCAGACCGGTAAAACCTTTGCCGACGTCGCTGGAGAGGACGAGGCCAAGGAGGCTCTTCAGGAGATTGTAGATTTTCTTCATAATCCCAGAAAATATGAGAGCATTGGCGCCTCCATGCCCAAAGGGGCATTGTTGGTAGGCCCTCCCGGCACCGGAAAAACTCTGCTTGCCAAGGCAGTGGCCGGTGAAGCAAAGGTACCTTTTTTCTCCATCTCCGGATCGGAGTTCGTGGAGATGTTCGTTGGCATGGGCGCCGCCAAGGTCCGGGACCTTTTCAATCAGGCCCAGGAAAAAGCCCCCTGTATCGTTTTCATCGATGAGATCGATACCATCGGAAAAAAGCGGGATACCGGCATGATGGGTGGAAACGACGAGCGGGAGCAGACCCTGAATCAGCTGCTCACCGAGATGG
>CAKXAF010000181.1:0-1936 GCA_934869045.1 uncultured Nitrososphaerota archaeon
ATTCTCGGCCACCACCCCCACGTGATCCAGCCCGTCGAGTATCTGGACAAACCCGGTGGCGGGAAGGCTTTGGTTGCCTATTCCCTGGGCAACTTCATTTCGGCCCAGGACCGGGGGGCGCGAATGATCGGTGGGATGCTGGACCTGGACGTGACCTGGGATTTTGTCACGAAAAGCGCGGAAATCACCCGCTGCGAGTTCGTCCCGCTGGTGACACATTATGACAGCGGCTTCAGGAATATCCGGCTGTACGCCCTGGAGGAGTACACAACGGAGCTGGCTTCCTCCCACGGAGTCCGGGCCTACAGCGCGGACTTTAGCCTGGATTTTATCAGGCAGACGGTCCGCGAGGTGATCGACGGGCAGTTTTTAGAGAATATGTCTTGATTCCGCAGGAAAAAACCGCTATAATGAAAGAATTGACAGAATCAAGGAGGATTGCGATTATGGAGACACGCCGATACCGGGACACGGATCTTCAGGTATCCCTGCTGGGGATGGGCTGCATGCGGCTGCCCAAGCTGGATCCGGAAAAAGAGGATATTGATTACGAAAAGGCCCAGGAGATCATCGATTACGCCTACACCCATGGCGTCAACTATTTCGACACCGCCTATGGCTACCACGGCGGAAAGTCTGAGCTTTTCGTCGGGCAGGCCCTGGAGAAATACCCGCGGGAAAGCTTTTTGCTGGCCAGCAAGATGCCCATTTGGTGCGTCAAGGAAAAAGGGGACGTGGAGCGGATCTTTGAGGAGCAGCTGCAAAAATGCCGGACAGATTATTTCGATTTTTACCTGTTCCATGCACAGAATGCGGCAAACTTTGCCAAATGCCAAGAATTCGGGGTTTATGAGTTCCTTTCTAAAATGAAGGCGGAGGGTAAGATCCGCCGCTTGGGGTTCTCTTTCCACGATACGCCGGAGGTGCTGCGGCATATCTGCGACACCTATTCGTGGGATTTCGCTCAGATCCAGCTGAACTATCTGGACTGGGAGATGCAGGACGCAAAGGGGCAGTATGAACTGCTGACGGAGCGGGGAATCCCGGTGATTATTATGGAACCGGTCCGCGGCGGGACTCTGGCCAGCCCCTGTGAGGCGGCCGACACCCTCTTCCGGGAGGCGCGGCCGGACAAGAGCGTCGCATCCTGGGCCATCCGGTTTGCGGCCAGCCTGCCCAATGTTCTGACGGTGCTCAGCGGTATGTCCAACATGGAACAGGTTCAGGACAATGTAGAGACCATGACCGGCTTTGAACCTCTGACCGAAAAGGATCGGACAGTCATCGCCGCTGCGCTGGATGCTTATAAAAAGAAGGATACCGTCCCATGCACCGGCTGCCGGTACTGCATGGACTGTCCCTTTGGCGTGGATATTCCCAAGATGTTCGCCCTTTATAACAATTTTGTGCTGGATAAGGACGAGGAGGATTACCTGGAACGTTACCGCGCCCAGCCCGCAGGCGAGCTGGCGGATCAGTGCCAGGCGTGCGGGGCCTGCATGGAGCAGTGTCCCCAGCATATCCAGATTCCGGATAAGATGGCGATGATCCGGGAGCTGGTGGAGAAGATCAGCGCCAAATAAACCATTCCAAAGGAAAGAACGTGGAAAAATGGACTATCGTTTTGCAGACCGCATCAACAACCTGAAGCCTTCCGCTATCCGGGAGATTCTCAAAAACAACGACCCGAACATCATCCCCCTGGCAGCTGGAAACCCGGCCGTGGAATCTTTCCCTATCACGGAGATGCAGGAGATCGCCAATAAGATTTTTGAGGAAAGGGCCGGCGTGGCCTTTCAATACGGCATCACCGAGGGATATCCGCCCCTGCGGGAGCTGCTGAAAAAACGGCTGAGGGAGAAGTTCGCCATGGGCGGCGAAAATGATGAACTGATTGTGGTCAGCGGCGGCCAGCAGGCCATCGACCTGGCCACCA
>CAKXAF010000181.1:1946-5432 GCA_934869045.1 uncultured Nitrososphaerota archaeon
TATTGGTGCACTGAATACCTTCCGCTCCTATGCTGTGCGGCTCAGGGGAGTGGATATGGCCGGGGACGGCATGGACACCGCGATGCTGGAAAGGGTTTTCCGGGAAAACCCCGGCGCGAAAATGCTTTACACCATTCCGTCCTTCCAGAACCCTCTGGGTATCTGTACCAGCCTGGAGAAGCGCCAGGAGATCTATCGTCTCTGTGTTCAGTACGGGGTGATGATTCTGGAGGACAATCCCTACGGCGAGCTGCGCTTTGCGGGAGAGGACATCCCGACGCTCAAGTCCATGGACACCGAGGGGATCGTCATCTACTGCGGCAGCATGAGCAAAGTTATGAGCGCCGGTATCCGGGTAGGCTTTGTCTTGGCGCCGAAGCCGGTCATCGCCAAGATGACGGTGGGCAAGCAGGCCAGTGACGTTCACACCAATCAGTTTTTCCAGATGCTCATCGCCGAATACATGGAGCATTACGATTTTGACGGACACATTGAGAAGATCCGGGCCATCTACAAGCGGAAAAGCGGCCTGATGCTGGACGCCATTGAGAAGTATTTTCCCAAAGAGGTGGCATATACCCGTCCGGAGGGCGGGCTGTTTCTCTGGTGCACCCTACCGGAGGGCGCGGATATGCTGGACTTCGTGCAGTTTGCCAAGAATAAGGGGGTTTCGGTGGTGCCGGGCGTTGCCTTCAACGTGGAGGAGGGAACACCCAGCCGGTGCTTCCGCATCAACTACTCTACGCCCAGCGACGAAAAGGTCGTTGAAGGAACCAGGCTCCTCGGACTTGCCTTGCAGGAATTTCTGGCCAAATAGAGCGGGTACTGACGGCTTTCGGGAGACTTCTCCCGAGGCCGTTTTTATGTAGCAGGCCGGGGCATTTTTTCACAATTGTAAAAAAATCTGCCGGAATTAAAAATATCCCTGGATTTTTTTGGGAAATATGGTAAAATCAAAGAGAACGTGCTGTTCAGTGCGGTTCCCCTTTTGGGAGAGCCGGGCGGGTGGCTGCGAATACAACGGGACTTCGCCGGGTGCGGCGGAGAGGGAGGATGGCTTTATGAAAAAGTATGCCATTGGCGTGGATTATGGAACGCTGTCCGGGCGTGCGCTGCTGATTGACTGCGCTACCGGTGAGGAATTGGCTTCCGCTGTTTTTGACTACCCTCATGGGGTAATGGATCAGGCGCTTCCGGATGGGACTCCGCTGGGCCATGACTGGGCCCTGCAGCATCCCCAGGATTATCTGGAGGTGCTCAAAAACACCATTCCGGCCGTTCTGCGGGAAGCAAAGGCAGACCCTTCCAGCGTGATCGGCATCGGCGTCGATTTCACCGCCTGCACGGTACTGCCGGTCAGGGCTGACGGGACCCCTCTTTGCTTTCTGCCTGAATACCAGCACCGGCCTCACGCCTACGTCAAGCTCTGGAAGCATCATGCCGCTCAGGACAAAGCGAACAAGCTGAACACCGTCGCGGCCAACCGGGAGGAGCACTGGCTGCAAAACTACGGCGGCAAGATCTCCTCGGAGTGGGCGGTTCCAAAGATCTGGCAGATCCTGGATGAGGATCCGGCCCTTTACGCGGAGATGGACCGCTTTATCGAGGCGGCGGATTGGATCGTCTGGCAGCTCTGCGGCAGGGAAACCCGGAACTCCTGCACCGCCGGATATAAGGAGATGTGGAATAAGAGGATGGGCTTTCCCTCGGACACCTTTTTTGCCTCTCTGGATCCCCGGCTGGAGCATGTCATCGACGAGAAATTCTCCCGGGATATCACTCCACTGGGCCAGCGTGCCGGTTCTTTGACCGCGGAAGCTGCGGCACTGACCGGGCTGAAGGAAGGGACCGCCGTAGCCATCGGCAATGTGGACGCCCACGTCTGTGTCCCGGCCGTTGGCATCGACGGGCCTGGAAAGCTGCTGGCCATCATGGGGACCTCCACCTGCCACATCCTCATGGGGACTACCGAGGAGCAGGTACCCGGCATGTGCGGCGTGGTAGAGGACGGCGTCATGCCCGGTTATTTCGGATATGAGGCGGGACAGTCCTGCGTGGGAGACCATTTTGCCTGGTTTATCGACAACTGCCTGCCCGCGTCTTATTATGAAGAAGCTAAGGCCCTGGGGATGAACATCCACCGTTATCTCCGGGAGAAGGCTGAAGTGCAGAAGCCGGGCGAAAGTGGGTTGTTGGCCCTGGACTGGTGGAACGGCAACCGTTCGGTGCTGGTGGACGTGGATTTGACCGGTATGATTTTGGGGATGACGCTGCAGACCCGCCCGGAGGAGATTTATCGGGCTCTCATCGAAGCCACTGCTTACGGCACCCGGATGATCGTGGAGAATTACCGGGAAAACGGGGTTCCGGTGGAGGAATTCATCGCTTCAGGCGGCATTTCCCAGAAAGACCCCATGACTATGCAGATTTACGCTGATGTCCTGAACATGCCCATCAAGATCGCGGATTCCGCACAGGGACCCGCTTTGGGTGCGGCGATGTTTGGCGCGGTGGCGGCCGGGGCTGCCGCCGGTGGATATGACGACATTTTCCAGGCGGCCCGGGCCATTGGCAAGGTGAAGGATACGGTGTACACGCCCATTGCGGAGAACGCTGCGGTTTACGACAAGCTGTTTGCGGAGTACCGGATTCTCCACGACTATTTTGGGCGGGGCGGAAATGATGTGATGAAGCGGCTGAAGGCGCTGAAAAAAGCGGTGAAATGAGGATTTTGCCATGTTGGAGACATTGAAGGAAGCGGTCTGCCGGGCCAACTTACGGCTGCCGGAATTGGGCCTGGTAGTCTTCACCTGGGGCAATGTTTCGGGGATCGACCGGGAGCGAAAGCTTGTGGTGATCAAGCCCTCGGGAATCGCCTATGACCAGCTGACACCGGAAGATATGGCAGTGGTAGATCTGGACGGAAACCAGGTGGAGGGAAAGTGGAAACCCTCGTCGGATACGCCGACCCATCTGGCGCTGTACCGGAATTTTTCGGAGATCGGGGGAGTGGTCCACACCCACTCCCGGTGGGCCGCTGCCTGGGCCCAGGCGGGACGGGGCATCCCGGCCTATGGAACCACCCACGGTGATTACTTTTATGGAGAAGTTCCCTGTACCCGGAGGATGACGCCGGAGGAAATCGCCGGGGAATATGAAGCGGAGACGGGAAACGTCATCGTCGAACGGTTCCGGGGGCTGGATCCGGGGGAGATTCCGGCGGTGCTGGTTCATTCCCACGGGCCTTTTACATGGGGAAAGGACTGCTTTGAAGCGGTTTACCACAGCGCCGTGCTGGAGGAGGTCGCGCAGATGGCAGCCCAGACCGAACAGCTTCTGGGAGGTCCCGGGCAGCCGATGCAGCAGGAGCTGCTGGACCGGCATTACCTTCGCAAACACGGGAAAAACGCTTATTACGGGCAGAAATAGAGAATGGACCTGTTGTGTAGCTTCCACCTCACAACAGGTCCATTTAGCGGTTTATAT
>CAKXAF010000182.1 GCA_934869045.1 uncultured Nitrososphaerota archaeon
GCCATGAGGGGCCTCCACCATATCGCAGTTAAAGTAGTCGTACGCCATGACGGCGCAGCCCACCGGCGCAACGCCGATGGCGTCGCCCAGAACGCCCAGTTCCTCCAGGCATTCCGCCACCAGCCGGTGGATGATGCCGTGGGTGCATCCGGGGCAGTAATGGGTCTCTTTATCGGTCAATCCCTTGGTCTTCTGAAACACAATGGCCATGATTATCGGGCACCTCCTGCCATTTTTTCGATTGCCGCCAAAACCTCGGCGGGGCTGGGCACAATGCCGCCGGTCCGCCCGAAGAACTCCACCGGGCAGGCCCCGTTGGCGGCCAGGCGGACATCCTCTACCATCTGGCCCATACTCATTTCCACCGTCAGCATCGCCTTGACGCCCTTGGCGGCAGCGGCGATCTCCTTAGCAGGGAAGGGCCACAGGGTAATGGGACGGATCAGTCCAACCCGGATGCCCTTCTCCCTGGCCTTAGCCACAGCGGATTTCACCACGCGGGAAGTAGCGCCGTATGCGACGACTGCGTACTCCGCATCGTCCATATCCTGTTCTTCCACCAAAACTTCCTTTTCCTTAATAACATCATAGCGTTTCTGACGCTCCACGATGGTTCTTTCCAGCTCCTGGGGCTGGAGGTAGAGGGAGTTGACGATATTGGGCTTCCGCTGGCCTTTGGTGCCGGTCAGCGCCCAAGGCTTCTCATGCTCCGGGGCCGTGGCCTCCGGGAACACCACCGGCTCCATCATCTGACCCAGCATACCGTCGGCCAGGATCATAGCGGGCATCCGGTAAGTTTCCGCCAGGTCGAAGGCCTTACCCATCAGGTTGACGATCTCCTGCACCGACGAAGGGGCAAAAACCAGGACCTGTCCGTCGCCGTGTCCGGGAGCCTTGGTCGCCTGCCAGTAGTCCGCCTGGGAGGGCTGGATTCCGCCCAGTCCAGGGCCGCCGCGCATGACGTTGATAATCACGCAGGGAAGGTCCGAACCGATGATGTAAGAGATTCCCTCGCCCTTGAGGCTGATTCCGGGGGAGGAGGAAGAGGTCAGGCAGCGGGTTCCTGTGGAGGCACAGCCCAAAATCATGTTGATAGCGGCGACTTCACTCTCCGCCTGCAGATATGTACCGCCAATCTTCGGAAGGCGCTTGGCCATATAAGCCGCCACCTCCGTCTGAGGGGTGATGGGGTAGCCGAAGAAGTGCTTGCATCCGTTGCGGATGGCCGCCTCTGCCAGGGCCTCGTTCCCCTTCATCAAAAATTTTTCTCCCATGATGTCGTTTCCTTCCTTCCCTTACTTCTCGACCGTGATCACGCAGTCCGGACACATCATCCCACACATCGCGCAGCCGATGCAGTCGTCCGGGTTGACCGGGGCGGCGGGGTTGTAGCCCTTCCGGTTCAGCTTGCCCGTATCCAGAGCCAGTACCTTTTTGGGACAGACCGATACGCAGAGTCCGCAGCCCTTGCAGCGGTCCTGGTTAATGGTGACTTTTGCCATTTCGATTCCTTCTTTCCTTGCTGCGGCATACGCAGGCGCACGCCGCGATTCTCTCATACCGCAGGGTATGCTTTCAAACATTGCTCAAAGGTTTTCCGCCTCATCCCACAGCTTTTTTACATAAACAGTCACGGGGTAAGGTTGTGGGACCCCCAGTGCGCCAAGCCGCCGGTCATAAGCGGTATAGCACATGGGGATTCCGGCAAGCCGGGCTACCTGGGCGGCAAAATCCGCCGAATTCTCGACGGCATCACCGGATGTCTCCTGGCCCAGGTTGGAACAGTTTATCACTCCGGTAGGATGAAGCCGGGATACCGCCTCAATATCCCGCAGCACGGAAAGAGCATCCTCCGGTGTCTGGGTCAGATAGCGGTAACGGTTTACCACGTACCAAAGCTCATAACTATGGCGGGCTATCGCGGGAGCATATCGTCCCAGAGCAATCGCTCCGGCGTCGTCCCCTCCTACATCTATTATAACACATTCGCCCCCATTGTCAAAAACCGCATCCACCGCGCCTGTGAGGGCGGGGATATCCAGGTTGGAGTTGGCATAGACCGGGGATATGACCTTGATCCCCGCCTTCTCCAGCATAACGGAAAAATCCGCGCTTCGAAAGTATGGGTTCACAATATCCAGATCCACCAGTGTGACCGTTTTCCCCTGTCTTCTCTGATCCAGGGCCAAATTGACCGCAAAATTGGTCTTTCCGCTGCCGTAATGCCCGGTGATCAAATAAATCTTCCGGTTTTCTTCCATAAGGACTCCTTTCTTCCATTCCGGGCGGCACAAAATCCTCTGCCGGCGCCGTGTGAATATTGTTTATATTTTACCACATTCCATTGCGAAAAGATAGCCCTTTTTGCAAAAAGATTATGACAAATATGCGGAGTGAAAGCCGCCTTTTTTGTTTATATTCTAAATTTATGCCATTTTTAGCAATAATTATCGGAAAGAGCCGTCCAAACCGTATCCCTTTGCCTTGGCAAAATCATTTAAAAAGCCCTGCCGGGCATCCGGCAGGGCCTCTATATTGTCTCCTGATCTTATTGTGCGGCGCTGTTATTGTCGTCTCCCTGGATCTTCATCCGGATCTTATCTGCGATCATGGCAATAAATTCGGAATTGGTGGGTTTGCCGCGACTGTTCTGGACTGTGTAACCAAAATAGGAATCCAGCGTATCCACATCGCCCCGATCCCACGCAACCTCAATTGCATGACGTACGGCACGCTCCACACGGGAAGCTGTGGTGCTGAATTTTTTGGCCACCGTGGGATATAGCTGCTTGGTCACCGAGTTGATCATCGCGATATCTTTAATGGACAGCAGAATTCCTTCCCGCAAATAATGGTACCCTTTGATATGCGCCGGTACGCCGATTTGATGAATAATTTCAGTAATCATTACCTCCAGATCGTGGTCAGTGTACTTCTTTCGAACAATTGCTTTGGCCTGGGGCATTTCGAATCCGAACATCATGTCAATACGGTCGTAGAGCTCCGGCAGATTAAACGGCTCTAGCATGAAAAAGCAGTTGGGCGCCTGCATGATTTCCTTGGAAATCATCGGGTTGTCAAACGCAGAGGTTACGATAAACCGCGGCGCATCCGCCTTTCCTTTCAGACTCCGGATAATACCGAGCGCATCCACATGGACCATAAGCGCATTCATGACCACCAGGTCGGGTTTTTCTGAAGAAATGGCGGAAAGGATTTCGAATCCATCCTTTTTGCGAAGCAACACCTCATAACCTTTTTCCCACAAAGCCTTTTGACAAATTGCTCCGAAATCAGCGGAATCATCGCTGATTAGGATTTTTTTGCGTAAATCCAAGCATGCTTCCTCCATTCATTTCAAACTATCGCGGGATTCGCGATTTATTCATAGTTTAACACAATATCTTTAAAATTTCAACATTTTTTCTGCACAAAAAATATCAATAAAATTGACATAATTTCTCTTTGTTCGTGTTGAATTTTATCGAATTCTCTGGCTAGGCGGCAAGTCCAGCCAATTCCAAAACTTTTTCGCAATTTCCGAGCATATTCTCCGAAAAAATGCCATATCCCCGCGTGGGATCATTTACCAGAACATGGGTCACAGCCCCAGCTAATTTCCCGTTTTGCAGGATTGGGCTGCCGCTCATCCCCTGAACAATCCCACCGGTCAATTCCAGCAATTTCGGGTCCGTTATGCGTACAATCATGTTTTTTGTGGGAGTGTTGTCACCCAGATTCACCTTTTCAATTACGATGTCGTAAAGCGCCGGAATTGCCCCTTCCACTGTCGTCAGGATCTGGGCGGGACCTTCCTTCACCTCCTGCCGGAAGCAGAGGGGGACAGCCTCCGTTCCAACGGCGGGGTTTTTAGCCAGAGTCCCATAAACCCCGGTTTCATTGTTCAGGTACAGTGTTCCGCAGGAAAAGCTGGAAAGAAAGCTGCCCTGCAGCTCGCCCGGTGTGCCGACCTGCCCCTTTTGGACGCCGTTGATGTGGACCGGGACCACCTCTCCGCTGGACAGCGGCATGGTCTCCCCCGTGTCCACGTCACAGACGGCATGCCCCAAGCCTCCAAATACCCCTGTCGCAGGGTCATAAAATGTCACCGTTCCGATTCCAGCTGAAGAATCCCGGACCCAGATCCCGCAGCGGTATTCTCCGTCCGCGACGCTTTTCACCGGTGTGACCGAGATGGTCATCTCCATGCCGTCCCGGCGAACCGTCAGGGCCACAGCGCGGCCTCCTGTCATACGGATTCGCTCAGTCAGCTCCTGATTGCTGGATACGGCCGTTTTGTTGGCTGCAAGGATTACGTCGCCTTTCCGCAGGCCGGCTTCTCTGGCTGGATAGGTGGTCCCCGTGCTGGATTCCACGGGGTTCAGCCCCACGACAACCACGCCGTCGGTTAACATTTTCAGTCCAAAAGGGGTTCCGCAGGGGACCACGTACTGCTCTTTCACCTGATGCAGATACGTGTTTTTAATAGGGATCACTCCCAAAAGCTTCAGCGGCGTCTCACGGGAAAGCGACGTACTGGTTCCAGCATGTCTTTCCTGCTGCGGCTTGCTTTCAGCCTGGACAGACGGTAGCTGCCTCATGGAAAAATTTTTGGTGTCAGATACATAAAAGCTGTCCGGTATTTCATAATTGAGATAAGTAACGAATCCCATCACCGCGATTGTGACAATTGCGGCGAAAAGCGATACGGTACGGATTACCTTGCGCATACAATCTCTCCCTCCGCGCCCAAACGGCGCATCCATAATATGTGGAGGGGCGGGGAAGAATATCAGAGGCAAGAACCACCACCTCCGGAAAATCCAATGGCGGCGGCGCCTGGCAGTTTCCGCAAAAAAAAGAGACGGAAACTGGATGGAAGAAACTTTCCGAACCGATTTCCGTCATTTAGTTTGCGCAATTATTCAAAAATAATGTAGTCGTTCAGGCCAAATTCGTTTTTAAACTGCGGAACTTCGCCTTTCATTAAAGGCAGAATATAGCGGCAGATTTCTGCCTGAACCGAAGCATCGTCCAAATTCCACCATTTTTCGGGCACCAGCTGCTCCTTATTGGCGACGTCTGATACTTCCACCGTATTCAGGCGGATGGCATAGGGATTGTTTGAAAGCCGCTGGACGGCTACCATTTTGCCGCTTTCCCCACGCAAGGCAGCGGCAACGCCCTCCTGACCAATGGCAAACGCCTCGTCCAGGTCTTGGAATGACGCCAAATGGGCCGAGCAGCGCTGCATCAGGTTCAACTCAATGGAACGCACCTTACAGCCGATTTCCTGCTTGACCAGGTACTCCAGATATTTTCCCACACCGCTCAGATAGGTATGCCCAAAAATATCCACCGCACCGCTTTTCGTCTGGCTGCCCACGTAATTTCCATTTCGGTCGCGAACCCCCTCGC
>CAKXAF010000183.1:0-3712 GCA_934869045.1 uncultured Nitrososphaerota archaeon
GCAGAAAGGCCGCGGCCGTTGTAGCCGGTTACAACGACCCAGTGCTGCTTGCCGGAGGAGGTCTTTGCCCCGTAGATGACCGGGGTTCCCTGACGAAGCTGGGAAAGAATAATGGAGAGGGCGCCAGTACTTTCGTTGACCAGGCGGTAATTCGACGGCCAGTACAGTGAACCGCTGGAGGAGTAGGAGAGGCGGCGGCTCATCTCCGCAGGGTTGATGGAGAACCCGAGACGGTAGGATTCGGTCATTGCCAGCGCGGTGGTCGTACAGCCGATCTGGGCGATGGTCTTCCCGGAAGATCCGATCTGGACGGATGCCCAGCGGGAATCCGTCTGCTTATAGCTGGGAACGGCCAGGGAAATGGTTCCGGAGGAATCGGTGCTGCTGCCGGTACCGGACAGGTAGGAACTGCTGACATATCCGCTTTTTGCGCCGTCGTAGAGGATCCGGCTCCAGCCGCCGGACTGGGAGAGGACAGACACAGTGGTCCCCTTGGGAAGGGAGGTCAGGATCGGCGCGGAAGAACTGGGGCCGCTGCGGACGTTCAGGCGGCCGGAGACAGTGGCTACGGTTGCCGAATAGCTGCCATCCACTTCATCAATGTAAGCGGCGCTGCTGTATCCGTAGGAATTGGGACCATACTGTACCCGCCACCAGGAGCCGGACCGGGATATCAGAGTCACGGTGCTGCCCTTGGAGAGGGATGTCAGGATCGGAGCAGAGGAGGACGCGCTGCTGCGGACGTTCAGACCGGTAGAAGCAGTTACGACCGTTCCCGCCGCCGGAGTGTTCTGCGCGGCGTGTACAGGGGTGCCGGTGAGGCACAAAGCCGCGAAACAGGCAGTTGCAAAGGCTGTCAGACGCTTTTTCATGTTGTCACCTCAAAATTGTATTTGCGGGAAATCCGCGTTTTTTCGATCATGACCGCCGGTTCAGTCGGGGCCGGAAGGTGGAGAGCTCGCCGCCGTTTTGCACCGACAAACCGGGCCATGATACTGTGTTGATAAAGAGGCACAAAACTGCAAGGGCCGCAGATGCGGTCCCTGCTTTTTGCCGAAAACCCTTTGCGGCTATTATAACATGAAAAAAGCGTGCTTGTGAAGAGGCCAAATATTGGGATGTGTATTTTTCAAAAATACACATTTTAAAAATGCCCGATCTTTTTCAGTGGAAAATAGGTGGTGTACGGTTCGGTTCCAATTTCAAAAAGTGGCTTGAAGATCAGATTTGCCGGCTGACCGGTGGTTTTCCAACCGTTTTGCCAATCACCCCAACGGCGCTCGTCGTAGGGCGTCAGGATTTCCGTGGGCTCATTCTGGTAAAAGAGGGTACGCTCCTCAGTGGTCAGGGCGGCTAGGGCGACAGGGCCGTCCAGGAATGCACCGGTGTCCGGGCGGTCAGGCAGGGAATAGAAGGCGATGGCTTTGGGGAGGATGACTGTCACGGTATCGTCGCTCCAATCCCTGCTGAGGAGGAGAAACCCTCCTTTTTCACCAGCTGGCTGGACCGGCTTCCCGTTGACCAGAACCGTCATTTCTCCGGCCAGCCACGCCGGGCGGCGGAGGGCCAGGGTGAATTGGACGGGGGCGCCCGCTGTAACGCGGAGGGTTTTCTTCCAGCAGTCCGGGCGACCGGGCTGGGCCAGGTTGTCTGGGGTGATGGGGCCGATGGGGGCGGTTTGGGAGTCGGTCTGTTGCTCCAGCTTTATAGGCGTGTCGGAAACGGTGAAGGAGACGCTGGAATCCTGGTACTGACTGACGAAAAGAGTTCCATCCTCCTGAAAATAGAGGGAATGAGGGAAAAAGGCGTTGGCTTGGAGAAGTGAGCAGTGACAGCACCAGAAATCGCCGGTGGCGCTGCCCCAGGCCTTTTTCGCACCGGGGTGAAGAGGGAGATAGTAAGCAACATAGCCGGAGACGGTGGGGAAAGGATTTTCACCCAGCTGGGGGCAGGATGGCTCCTGCCAGAAGCCCTGGGCCAGGAGGCCATTGTAGAAATTTTTCTCCCAGTAGTCGGCATATTTGCTTTCGCCGGTCCAGCGGAAAAGGTAGTCTGCCAGCCGCATCATGTTGTAGACGGTGCAGTGCTCCTGGTTCATCCGGCCCAGGCGGGCAGCGTGGCGGCCGGGGGGCGTCCAGAGCTCGCCGGAGGTTTGGCCGCCGGTGACAAAGGGGACGGCTTCTTCAGCGGCCAGGCGCCAATAGGCTTCTGCGGCCTGACGGTAGCGCTCTTCGCCGGTGACCTCGTAGGCCCGGGCCGCGCCGTGGATCTCCGGGATGGTGGTATTCGCATGCATATTGCCCAGGGGATTTTCGCCGTCCAGAAGACGCTGGTACAGGTCCCGCCGTTCGTACCGCCGCATCAGGGCAAGGTGGGAAGGGTCGCCGGTGACGGCGTAGAGGTCGGCCCACAGCTCCATGATGCCGCCGGTTTCCTCACCCATCATCTCTGCCATCTGATCCGGGGAGATGTCCGCAGTAAAGCGAAGAAACCACTCTGCCGCGCGGCAGACGACGGTAAGGGCCTCATTGTTCCCCGCGAAGCGGTGCATGTCCAGCAGGCCCATCAGTACCTTATGGCAGACGTACTGAGGGGCCCAGGTGTGTTTGCCGCGCTTGAGCCAGAGAAGATATTTTTCCGGAATGGGGAAGCACCACTCGCCTCCGTTCTCACGCTGGCAGAGGGCAATCTCACCGACAATGCGGTTGGCACGGGCAAGCAGTTCCGGATCGCCGGTCTCCCGGATAATCATGGCGGCTGCGCTGAGCCAGTGGCCGCAGACAGTGCCGCGGATCTGGGACAGGGGGGAGTCCCAGCCATTGTGCAGGTCCGGCGGAAGGTAGGTGATGCCGTGGAGTCCGGCCTCCTGGTAGTAGGGGAGGAGCAGGTTTTCATCGGTCAGGCTCATCAGGTAGCGGCGATCCAGGCTGCGGCGCTGGGCCAGGAGCCCAGAAAGGGTAGTGGTTTCAAAAAGGGATCGGAGCACAGAAAAGACCTCCTTGGAGAATGGTTACTTTCAGTATACCGGATATGCGGTGATTTGTAAACGGTTGCGGTTTTGGGCGGAATGTGATAGAATAAAAAAGACTTGATTGGAGGAGTGCCTGTGTCAGAAAAGTTTGAGATTCCGAAATTTCACTATTTCCGTTCCGGGAATCCCTACAGTGGGAGCTGGAAGAACTTCCGCTTTCGCATAAAACCGGCGGATGGCACACTGAAACTGTGGGCCTGGCCTGGCCCCTACTGCCAGGACGCGGCGGCAGAGGAGCAGGTCGTAACGGCAGAGTTTGAGCTGACTGAGGCGGGACTGCAGGAGGCCGAGGCCTGGCTGGAGCAGGAGGAGCAGGACCGGCGGTATCATCAGAATGGATGAAAAGGGGCGCCGCCCCCAGTTTTATGTTTCGAAAGGAAGCGGAAAATTTCCTCCTGCAATTTTTGTGATGGGCCGACTTTTTCCGAAATATGCGGAACTCCCCGTCTGGCGGCAATCGCAGACGGGGAGTTGATTTTTGTTAAGAGATTGCTTCTGGGCTTTCAGCGCATTTTTTTAGGGCTTGGGCGGCTTTGCACTTCCGATGGATCAGGATATAGTAGGCGGCTGCCAGCAGGACGGCGGCTCCGGTCCAGGCGGCAACCTCGGCCAGACAGATTCCCAGAAAGCCCAGCCCCAGCATTACCGGGAAGGTTAAGGCAATGGTAACCCGCATGGCAA
>CAKXAF010000183.1:3733-5348 GCA_934869045.1 uncultured Nitrososphaerota archaeon
TCGACTCCGCCGGAAACCATGGGGATCAGGGTGTTCCCCATGCCCTGGAGGGCGGACCGGTAGAGAAGCAGGAGCCCCAGGATCCATTCGCAGGAGCCCATGACGATCATGAACAGCCCGGCGGCGTCCAGCACCTCGGTCTCCGCAGCGTCTACAAACAGGGAGACGATGGGCCGGTTCAGGAAGACCATTACCGCTCCTATCGCAAGATTTCCGATCAGGGTAATCCAGACCCCCTTACGGACGCCCAGTCGGATTCGCTCCAGCTTGCCCGCGCCGAGGTTCTGGCCGGAGTAGGTGGCCATAGCCAACCCTAATGTCGCGCCTGGCTGCTCCGCCAGGGTCTGCACCCGGGTTGCGGCGGTAAAGCCCGCTACGTAGACAGAGCCGAAGCCGTTGACGATGGCTTGGAGAATGATACCGCCGATGGCGATGATGGAATTTTGCAAAGCCATGGGGATCCCCAGGAGAAAGAGCTTTTTCTGCATGGAGGGGAGGAGCTTCCAATCCTCCCGGGATGTTTTCAGGATCGGATATTTCCGCAGGATCAGCCAGCAGAGCACCGCTGAAAGGATCTGGGAAATTACGGTGGCCAGCGCGGCTCCCGCTACATCCATGCGCATGGGAATTACAAACAGCAGATCCAGACCGACGTTGACGACGGCGGAAACGACAAGGATATACAGCGGCCCCTTGGTGTTGCCCAGCGCACGAAGGACGGAAGCGTAAAAATTGTACATAACGGTGGGCAGGGTTCCGGCGTAGATGACCATAAGATAGGTATTAGCGTCGCCGATGATGTTGTCCGGTGTGTTGAGAAGGCGCAGCAGGGGCATGGAAGTCGTCATGCTCACAACGGTGAACACCACGCTGATGAGAACGGAAAGGAGTGTTCCCTGGGTGAGGGTGTGGCGGAGGCCGGCAGCGTCTCCGGCGCCGAAGCACTGGGCTGTCAGAATGCCGAAGCCGCTGGTCAGGCCGGTGACAAAGCCGAGAATCAGAAAACTCACCCAAGCGGTGGAGCCAACTGCGGCGAAGGCATCGACGCCGATCCCCTTGCCGACAATGATGGAGTCAGCCATGCTATAAAACTGTTGGAACAGGTTGCCTATGATCAGGGGGAGGGTGAAGCCCAGAAGCAGGCGGGTAGGATTCCCTACGGTCATATCTTTCGCGATCATTGTTCGGCCTCCTTTTCTGCGGCGGCCAGCAGGGGGAGCAGCGCAGCCACGGTTCCTTCCGCCGTTTTTCCCGAGCAGTCCAGCGTGACAGCGGCGTATTTTTGATAGAGGGGGATTCGCTCCGCGTAAACGTCCGCCATGGTCATTCCGGGAGGGATGGCGATACCGCGGGTGGTGATATTGGAAAGGCGGCTCATGATTTCCGGAAAGGGGAGCTTCAGGTAGACCACGGTGCTTTCCCGGAGAAGATAGGCCATAGCCGCTGCGCTGTACACGGCGCTGCCCCCGGTGGCGATAACGGCGCCGGTGCAGGAGAGGGAAAGGATGGCGGATTCCTCCGCACGGAGAAAGGCGGCAAGTCCCCGGGAATCCAGGATCTGCTGGAGGAGGGCTCCTTCCCGTTTCTGAATGAGCAGGTCGGTGTCCACAAAATC
>CAKXAF010000184.1 GCA_934869045.1 uncultured Nitrososphaerota archaeon
CTATGTGACCGTGGGGAAAATTAGTACCGGCGGGTTTGCTTTTCACCCGGAAGGGCAAGAGAAATGCGCAGAAAAGCCATTTTTTTGAAATAAATCGTTCAAACATCTTCGTGATATTGATGAAATGGGAACTATTTTTTTTCCAGCGTTATAGAAAAATTGAAAGGTATTTTCATAATGCATTGACAAAGCGGATAAATCAGCATATTATAGAATTATAACAAATTATATAGCTGGATAATTGCTTAAAATGTATATCCTGCTATGCGTAAATTGGAGCCGGTATGGGCCCCTTGGAAAGAAGGATTATTTATGTTTGGAAGCAGTAAGAAGGAAGATTTCGAGAAATTGATTCAGAAGGGGCATTGGGAGAAACTGCAAAAAAAATGTGGCTCAGCCGGTGAGGCGGAGCGGGTTCTGGCAGCGGAAGCGTGCGGCACAAAGGTCTGTGACGAGACGAGCAATCTGCTGATTGATTTTTTGAAGGATTCTAGCGACCAGGTAAAAATGGCAGCTGTAAAATCGCTGGAACAGGTGGGAAATGACCATGCCGTGTCCCAGCTCCAATGGATGATGGGAAATTTAAAACCGGAGCAGTCCGAACTGCGTGCTGCCGCGCAGCATACGATTGAAGCGATTCGGGGCAAACGGTAAATACCAGCTTGGCGAGCTTTTGCCAAGCTGATGTGAAGGAAAAGCCGTTCCGACGGATGGAAGCGCAATGCATTTCATCCGCAGGAACGGCTTTTGCGAGGCCAGGCCTTTAATGGATCTGCTGGACGCAGACCTCCAAAAGGGAAGAAAGGTATCGGAGGTCTTCCTCACGGGCTGGGACTTCTCCATATCGGATCGCGCGGTAGGACTCGGTAACGGAACGGAACAGCTCCTCCGGAACAATGCTCTGGGCTTTGGCAAGAATCTCTGCGGGCGTGTCCGACGGAGAAAGAGAAACCCGCTTTAAAAGAAGATAGAGCAAGGTAAGGCGGTAGCCTTCCCGTGCTTTCTGTCCGCTGTCCGGCATCGAACGAAAGGCACGGTACTCCTTTTTCCAGATCCGGAAATCATAGGTCCGCCGCCTTTTCGTAGGCTCTGGGGCGGGTTCCCGGGGGAGATCCTGCACGTCGTCCTCGTATTCACCTTCCAGATCTCCGGTTTTGACTGCGCGTCCCCTGCGGAATAGAAACCGCTGCAGGATTTCCGCCATTTTTTTACCCAGCCTCCGCAGAGAATTGAGGATTTCGTGGCGGTAATAATAAAGGAGGAAAAGCGCGCCGGCCAGTACGGCGTAACCAAAAATGGTCCAGAATATACTGCTTTCTCCACCCTCCGGCAGCCCCATATCCGGACTGGCAGGCGGTTCCGGCTCCGGTTCGGGAACCGCTTCTGCCTCTTCGCCCCGGGAAATGAGGCGGAGCAGGAATCCGACCCCGCGGCGAAGCATTTCCAAACTCCAGTTGAGAACGTCCGCAATCTGTCCGCGAAGCAGAAATCCGGCAACGATGACGGCAAAGCATCCGCCCACCAAGGCAAGGCTGTACCACCGCATTTTTACCGGCAGATGATTCAGACTGTGTTTACGGCGCTCCATCAGGAAGTCGATGTTGGATTGGCTGCGGGAAAAAGCAGACACGCCAGCGGCAATCAGATAGCAGACCGCCAGAAGCGTCGTGCCAATCTGCCATTTCATGATCCATGCGATCAGCAGGCAGACCGCGTCAGCCCCGGTGAGGATACCGAAATAGACCGTGGTGAGGATTTCCCCGTATCGCCGTTCAAAGATCAGGCTTCCGCCCAAAAAGGCCGCGCCGCAGAAGATTCCCGCCGTTATCTGGAGGGAAAAAACGGACCAGCTGTAAGCGGCGATAGGCAGAGGAACGCAGGCGATCATCTGACTTCCACAGAGGCCGCATCCCACGGCCAGCAGGATGCTGGAAAGGTTCGCCAGAACCAGTCCCAAGCCGCAGCACCTCTCCACCTGGGGGTAGAGAAACACCTTGCTGAGCATTCCCAGGCATCCGAAAACAATGAGCAGAATCAGCGGACCGGTCCAAAAAGCGCTGTCTCCCGGGATGCCCAGCCCGGCACTTACCGTCATAAGCAGCGGTAGAAACAAAAAGGGAAAGCAGGCCGCAGAGAGGACCTTTAATATCCGGAAAAGGGGAATTTTCATACGGCGGCCTCCTTTTTCAGCTCCAGAGGGATCAGCTGGAGGAGGTCGCATCCGGAGGCGTCCAGGCCGGATGGAACCTCCCCCAGGAGGATAAGCCGGACCCTTGTTCCTTCCGCCTGCTTCCGGTAGGCGAACTCCAGAATCCGGTCATTTAAATAGGCGGTGACCAGGATGATGTCCGTTGAAGTGATGGAATGGTAGTTGTCGCTGAGAAAAATGGGGAAGTCCTCCGTACTTTTCAGGCGGAGCCGTGCCAGGAGCTGCCACAGACTCTCCACGTGCTCCGGGCCCCAGTACTCATTGGTGGAAATGGTGGTGCGGGAGTCGTCCACCGCGGCGTTTGTGATGAACCGCAGGGGCATCCCGCTTTCCAGAGTGGTCTGAAACAGTCCAGCGCAGACCCGGATGGCGCTCTCCATCGTTTCCTCATCGATGGTGCGGAACTGCTCAAATTCCCGGGACTGCATATTGAGGATGACTGAGACGTTCTGGCGGGAGGTGGAGTCGTTGTTGTAAACCATGAGTTTTTGCTCCCGGGCAGTGGCAGCCCAGTGGATGCGGTTCATGGGTTCCAGCTGGGTGTACTCCCGGACCCCGGCAATTGAGAAGGGATCCTCCAAAAGGCTGCGGCGTACAACGATGTCCCCGGTAAAGCTCCGGGGCGTGACCCTTAGCTCGTCTTCCTCCAGCGGCCGCGGCAGAACCAGCACCCTTGCGCCGGCCTGGGCACCCTGGGAGAGGGTCAGGTTCCCCAGCAGGTCGGTAGTGACCAGGACGATCTGCTCCACAGCATACTCGCCCCGCTTCATACACTTGACCTTCCACCGGCGGCTGACCTTCTGGTAGCTCTTGAGCATGAAAAAACTGGGAACAAACCGCTGGCGGTCGGTGAGCTGGGACTGGGCTCCGGCAAATTCCAGCCAGCGGGACGCCGTGATCTCCGACTTGAACCAGGGGAGGGGAAGCCACTTCCGGTTTTCGATTTCCTCGATCAGTTCGATTTCTTCCCCCTCAAAGACCTGATCCCGGCTGAGATAACAGCGGTAGGTCAGTCCTTTAAAGGCATTTTTTCGGTACAGACGGTTTTGCAGCCAGACTGCCAGCAGGCAGACCAGGGCCAGAGCCATTACTTCCATAGCCGTTCTCCTTTCGCCGTCACAGCGCAGCGGCCTCCGTCGGCGCTTCGGTCTGGCGGAGAATCTGATCGAGGATTTCGGCAGGCGCACCGGAGGACTGGGACAGGCTATAGCCCTTGCAGATCAGCCGGTGGCACCAGACGTCGGCGATTACGGTCTTGACGTCCTCCGGGATAGCGAAATCCCGGCCGTCCATAGCGGCGTGGGCCTGAGCGGCGCGCATCAGGGCAATGGCGCCCCGGGGGCTGACCCCCAGCTTGACCTTTTCGTGGGTGCGGGTGGCTTCCGCCAGGCGGATGATGTAGCCGGCAACGGCCTGGCCGACCTTCACGCCGCGGACCGCGGTCTGGGCCTCCACGATTTCCTCACCGCTGAGGACCGGCGCCAGTTCCTCCAGGGGATTTCCGGAGACACGGCCGGTGAGCATCCGGGTTTCATCTTCCGCGTCGGGGTAGCCGACCTTGAGCTTGACAAAAAAGCGGTCCAGTTGGGCTTCAGGCAGGGGAAAGGTTCCTTGGATCTCGATGGGGTTCTGGGTGGCGATGACCAGGAAAGGCTTTGCGAGGGAATAGGTGACGCCGTCCACCGAAACCTGACCCTCCTCCATGCACTCCAAAAGGCTGGACTGGGTACGGGGGGTAGCGCGGTTGATTTCATCACCGAGAAGGATATTGGTAAAAACAGCCCCTTCCTTAAAAACGAACTCCCCCTGTTTTTGATTGAAGAAGTTGATTCCAGTGAGGTCGGAGGGCAGAAGATCGGGGGTGAACTGCACCCGCTTGAAGCCGCACCGGATGGATTTGGCCAGGGCCTTGGCCAGGGTGGTCTTGCCGGTGCCGGGGATGTCCTCCAGTAAAATATGGCCGCCGCAGAGCAGGGAGAGGATGACCTTTTCGATGACGGCTTCCTTGCCCACAATGACTTTGGAAATATTCTGCTTCAAAACCGCAGAAAGTACTTGAACCTGTGCGGGATCCATACGCATACCTCCATGATTTTATTTCCTTAAAGTATACACTTTTTTTGGTGAAAAGTCTATTTCCATTCTGTGAACAGGGGATTTTCCGCGTTGGAATCTGGATTTTTTAACTTTTTTGCAAAAAAGCCTTGACACTTCCCCTGCGTCAGGGTTTAGGATAGAGAGCAAAGGAGGAAGATACTATGCAGATAAAGGAAGTTTGCGGCCGCACCGGGCTCACCGAGCGGACTGTGCGGTTCTATATTGAAAAGGGGCTGCTCGCCCCCATGAAAACATGGAAGAACGGCAGGGAGTATCTGGATTTTTCCGAGACCGATATCCGGGTTTTAGAGAGGATTGCGGCGCTGCGGCGCAGCTTTTTTACCCTGGAGCAGATCGGTACAATGCAGGCGCACCCTGAGCGGATCGAGGGGATCCTATGCGACTACCGTTCCGCCCTTCAGGCGGAGACGGAGGAGCGGGAAACAGCTTTGGCTTTCGCCAGGAGCATTGAAGGAGAGCACTTTGCGGACGTAGACGTCCTCTACCGGAGGCTGAAGCAGGAGGCTTCACGCCGAAGCCTTCCGGAACTGGATATCCACCCGGATTTCGGGCGGCTGGACGAGGAATCCCCGGAGGAACGAGAGACTGCCGCCCGGGAATGGAGGCGGAAACGGAAAATCTGGGCTGTAGGACTGCTGTCCGCGGCCGCAGTGCTGGCGGCTGCGGCGGTTGGATGGAGGTGGTACCATGACAACCGGCAGGGTTATACGATTTTGACCAGCCTGATGGAGGTAGAAGTTTTGTCCAAGGGGATCGATACCTCCGGAAAGGAGGGCATGTACTGGCTGGATGTCCAAATTCCGGAAAAAGACGCAGAGAATAGGGGGATTTTGCCGTCTTTCCGTCTGACACTAGGCAGCGATATAGAGGCATATCTGGTTTGGGACGGCGCGGTGTACGACCATTCCTACCCCATGGCGAGACTTCAGATATTCCTGACCAACCGGCGGCTACGGGAGTTGGGGCTCGCAGAGCGCACGGAAATGGAGCAGGTCCTTCAAAC
>CAKXAF010000185.1:0-816 GCA_934869045.1 uncultured Nitrososphaerota archaeon
TCGGGGATCTCGCAGAAAAGAATGGACCGCAGTAAAACTTCCCGTTTCATTTTTCTCTCCTTTTGTTGTTATAACAACTGATTTTTCGCTTTCATTCTACTATACTGAATGAGAAAGGTCAAGTATCCATCACGCCAAAACATTGGGAGGTAACCATATGATCCGCAAAATTATTCAAATCGATTCGGAAAAGTGCAACGGCTGCGGGCTCTGCGCCAGCGCCTGCCATGAAGGCGCCATCGGCATAGTCGATGGAAAGGCCAAGCTGCTCCGCGACGATTACTGCGACGGCCTCGGCGACTGCCTGCCCGCGTGTCCTACCGGAGCCATCACCTTTGTCCGCCGTGAGGCTGCGGCCTACGACCCAGAAGCAGTGTCAGAAAACCAGAAAAGAAAGCAGGCGGCGGGCACACCGGTTTCCCACGCCTGTCCGGGAAGCCAAACCCGTTCCTTCCGGCGGGAGGAGCCATCCGCTCCGGCTGTGAGTGCGGCTCCAGTATCCCAGCTCCGGCACTGGCCGGTACAGATCAAGCTGGCCCCAGTGAACGCGCCTTTTTTCCAGGACGCCCATCTGCTGATCGCCGCTGACTGTACCGCCTACGCTTACGGAAATTTTCACCAGCAGTTTCTTCGTGGCAAAACCGTCCTAATCGGCTGCCCTAAGCTGGATGACGGGGATTATACGGAAAAGCTGACGGAGATCCTCCGCCAAAACTCCATCAGAAGCCTGACTGTGGTCCGAATGGAGGTCCCCTGCTGCGGCGGATTGGAACATGCAGCCGTCACCGCCCTCAAAAACAGCGGAAAGTTCATTCC
>CAKXAF010000185.1:826-5325 GCA_934869045.1 uncultured Nitrososphaerota archaeon
GGTCTATACCGTTTCTATAGACGGCAAACTCCTGGATTGACAAAACATTTTCTGCAAACCGCCGGCTTTCCAAAAGTCCGGCGGTTATTTTATGCTGCTTCTGCAAATCCTATCCAGGAACGGCTGCGGCCGGAATGTTTAAAGGGATTGAGGTATCAAAATGGCAAACGCATTGGCGTGGGAAAAATCCCCCTATCTTCTCCAGCACGCGGAAAACCCGGTGGACTGGCGGGGCTGGAACCCCTCCGTCTTCCAGGAGGCCCGGGAACAGGACAAGCCGGTCTTTCTGAGCATCGGCTATTCAACCTGCCACTGGTGTCACGTAATGGCCCACGAATCCTTTGAGGATCCGGAAGTAGCCCGGCTTCTCAATCGGAATTACCTCTCCGTCAAGGTAGACCGGGAGGAGCGGCCCGATGTGGACGCCGTTTACATGGCCGCCTGCATGGCGGCTACAGGATCCGGCGGATGGCCGCTCACCGCCCTGCTGACGCCGGATCAGAAGCCTTTCTGGGTCGGGACGTACCTCCCCAAAAAACAACTTCTTCGACTGCTTTCCCAAGCCGCCCAGCTCTGGGAAAGCGGACGGGAAACCCTGCTGGAGGCCGGCGACGCCCTGACCGCCCATCTGCGGCAGGCTGAGACGCCCACAGCAGGGGAGCCCTCCCTTTCCCTGCTGCAAAAGGCTGCCGGGCAGTTTTCGTCCCACTATGACAACCGGTGGGGCGGATTCGGGCCGGCGCCCAAATTCCCGGCGGCGCACAACCTGCTGTTTCTGCTGCGGTACGCCCAAACCGCCCAGCGGCCGGACTGTCAAAAAATGGCGGTGCGGACTCTCGCCGCCATGTATCGAGGCGGGCTCTTTGACCATGTGGGCGGCGGCTTTGCCCGGTATTCTACAGACGACCGGTGGCTGGCGCCGCATTTCGAAAAAATGCTCTATGACAACGCGCTGCTGGCACTGGCCTATGCAGAGGCCGGAGAATCCCCCCTTTTTGAAAAGATCGCCCGGCGGACCCTGGACTATGTGCTCCGCGAGCTGTCCGGGCCCGACGGCGGCTTCTGCTGCGGGCAGGATGCAGACAGCGGCGGCGGGGAGGGCGGCTACTACCTTCTTACGCCGGAGGACGCAAAACGGGCTCTGGGGCCGGACGGAGCAGAAGCTTTCTGCAGGTGGTACGGCATCACCGAAGCCGGCAATTTTGAAGGGAAGAGCATCCCCAACCTGATCGGTCAGGCCGGATGGGAGCGGGAGCCGGATGGGATGGAAGAATTGCGAAAAAAAATCTACGCTTACCGGGTGAAACGGATCCCTCTTCACCGGGACGATAAGGTGCTGACCTCCTGGACCAGCCTGATGATCGCCGCCCTCGCCCGAGCCGGACTGCTTTTGGAGGAACCTCGTTATCTTACCGCAGCGAAGGAG
Organism: uncultured Nitrososphaerota archaeon; assembly: GCA_934869045.1. GTDB lineage: Bacteria > Bacillota > Clostridia > Oscillospirales > Ruminococcaceae > Merdivicinus. Next base: position 2,253 of record CAKXAF010000185.1, read on the forward strand.
GCTCAGGATTTTCTATCCGCGCGCCTGACCGAGCCATCAGGGCGCCTGCTGGCACGCTGGCGTGACGGCGATGCGGCTCATCCCGGGAAGCTGGACGATTACGCCTTTTCCGCTTGGGCGCTCTTGGAATTGTACGCATCCACACTGGATGCGGCCTATCTGAACAGGGCCGTCCGGATTTCCGAACTGTTGCTCCAGCTGTTTTTCGACGGGGATCATGGCGGCTTTTACCCATACGCCGCTGGTGGAGAGCAGCTGATCACCCGCAGCAAGGAGTCCTATGACGGAGCCATGCCATCGGGAAATTCGGCGGCTGGGCTGGTCCTTACCCGGCTGGCGCGGCTCACTGGAGAGATGCACTGGCAAAAGGCTGCGGATCTGCAGCTCCGCTATCTTGCCGGGGCGGCGGAAGAATATCCGGCCGGGCACAGCTTCACGCTTCTGGCCATACTGGAAGCCCTTTCTCCCGGCGCGGAACTGCTGTGCGCCGCTTCCGGGGAGCGTCCGCCGGAAGAGCTGGCCGCTTTTCTCCGGCATCCCGTTCCCGGTCTGAACGTTCTGCTAAAAACTCCCGGAAACGCGGAGATCCTGGCCAAAGCTGCGCCGTTTACCGCAGAGTATCCCCTGCCGGAGCGGGGAATCCGATACTACCTGTGCCAGAACCGGACCTGCGGCCAGCCGGCAGGCAGCATCCGGGAAATCGAAGCCCGGCTGGAGGTCCTGGCCTCCCGGAAGGAGAATCGCTGATGAATTCTTTATGGAAGCAAACCGTCCGGCTGCCCCAGTTCCCGACTCTGGAAACAGATGCGGAGACCGATGTGCTGATCATCGGAGGAGGGATGGCAGGGCTGCTCTGCGCTTACCGGCTGAAGCAGGCCGGGGTGCGTTGCCTCCTGGCAGAGGCCCAGCGCATCTGCGGCGGCGTTACCGGATGCACCACGGCAAAAATCACGGCCCAGCACGGGTTTTGCTATGCTCCGCTGCTAAAACAGCTGGGACGGGAGCGAGCGGAAATGTACCTGCAGGCCAATTTGCAGGCGGTGGAGGAGTACCGGCGCCTCTGCCGGGAAATTGACTGCGATTTTGAGGAGCAGAGTGCCTTTGCCTACTCCACAAGCGGCAGAGAAGTCCTTGAGGAAGAACTGGAGGCTCTGCGCCGCCTTGGGTACCCGGCACGGCTGGCGGAAAAGCTGCCGCTGCCTCTGGATACTGACGGGGCCGTGGAGTTTTCAGATCAGGCTCAATTCCATCCGCTGAAATTCGCCGCCGCCATCGCTGGGGACCTGCCCATTTTGGAGAATACCATGGTCCTTCAATGGGATGGAAAACAGGCGCTGTGCAGCGGAGGCCGGACCATCCGGGCAAAACGGGCCATTATCGCCACTCACTTTCCCTTTTGGAACCGACGGGGCTGTTACTTTTTGAAGCTCTATCAGGAACGGCATTACGTTCTGGCGCTGGAAGGCGCGGATCCGGTAGACGGCATGTACGTGGACGGTTCCGGCCAGGGCTTCTCCTTCCGCATGGCCGGGACCCGGCTTCTCTTTGGGGGAGGTTCCCACCGCACGGGCAAAAAAGGCGGCGGATGGCGGGAACTGGAGGATTTCGCGGTGCAGAATTACCCCGGCAGCCGGGAATACGGCCGCTGGGCCGCCCAGGACTGCATGAGTCTGGACGGTGCGCCCTATATCGGCCCATACGGCTCACGAACTCCGGAAACTCTGGTTGCCGCGGGGTTCAACACATGGGGGATGACCTCTTCCATGGTCGCCGCCCACCTGCTGACCTGCGAAATCCTGGGAAGGCCCTGGGAATTCGCGCCGGCGTTTGCACCTTCCCGCAGCATCTTCAAAAAGCAGCTTCTGATCAATGGGCTGGAAGCTGCGGGGAACCTCCTGCGGCCCACCTCTCCCCGATGCACCCATCTGGGCTGTGCGCTGCATTGGAACAAAACGGAGCACAGCTGGGACTGCGCGTGCCATGGATCCCGGTTTGACGGGGAAGGGACCGTTTTGGAAAATCCCGCCATGCGAAATCTTAAAAAGCGCTGACACCTATATTCTGGAAAATGCGGGACGGGAGCGGGGAACCGTCTGCCAAAACGGCGGTTCGCAGTTCTACTTCTCTTCCTTGAGGCTTCAGCCCGTCGGGAAACGGAGGACGTCACTGTCAAGCAGTACCGTGCCCAGGCACTCACGCGCCCGGATCGTGGATAACTTCATAAAAAGCCGCCCCGATGACAAATTAATCGTCATCGGGGCGGCTTTCTGCTTTATTTTTCAGATTCCGTCCGGAAGCTCTCCAGAGGGAACTTCCAAGGCGGGCGCTTCCGGAAAGGGGTGTGGAAACTTTTTCCGAGAAGCCCCTGCTCTTCCAAATGGATATAACAAGCCACATCACAAGCCCGGCCGCAGATGGAGCACTGGTAGCTGTGCATAGCCGGAGGGTAGAAATAGATGCGATCCAGGATGGCCCGGGCCTTCTCCGGCGTGACCTGAGCCTCACCGGCGATTATGGACATCCGATCCGGCAGATCTGCAAAAGCGTCCGGAGGCATAAAGGGATTGCGCGTGCCGTTGGCGCCGTTATAATACACCGCGCACTGCCAAGAATCCACCGTCCCGTCTGAGGCGATGGCGCCGCCGGGACAGGCCTCCGCGCACTGGCCGCACCGATCGCAGAGATGAGGCTCTGCCAGGGGCGATGGCGGGAGCTCCGCGTCGGTCAGGACGAAGCAGCACCGCACCATAGGGCCGAACTCCCTGGTAAGGAGCGCACCGTGGAAGCCCTTCTCACCCAGCCCGCAGGCCTTGGCGGCCTTTCCGAAGTCAATCATTACGTCGGGGGCAGGTTTCCCGGGCGCCACCGGAACCGCGTGGATCAGCTCATAGGTGTCCAGCACCTCGGGATTGGTGGTTTTGTCCCCCTTGCGCCGCAGGTTCGGGACCGTCCGCTGAAGGCAGGCGTCATACCCTTCATTTTCGATCAGCGCCGCCATTTTGACGAGGAAAATCTCCACATATTCTTCATCGATGTACTTGACGCCCAGCGTCGTATAGGAATAGTGCTGGGT
>CAKXAF010000186.1:0-4808 GCA_934869045.1 uncultured Nitrososphaerota archaeon
CTTTATAGCCAGGATGCATCTCAGCGGGCTTGATGTTGTCATCCTCATCCATCCACCACTGATTGCCTAAAGGAGTGTAGAAGTTCAGCAAAGTGTCGACAATGTTACCGCCCCAGATCGAACCGCAAAGACCATAGGTGTCGTCCACCCCATTGCCATCGGGATCTTGAGTCTTGACGGCTTCCAGATAGGACTCAAACTCCTCAATAGTGGTAGGAGTGCTCATTCCCAATGTTTCCAGCCAGTCAGCACGGATCTTCAGAAGGTTTGAACCGTGGTATGTGCCTTGGACAAACGGAACACCTACTTCAACGCCAGCCACCTTCATACAATCCCGTGCAGAGGCAACCGAAGTATCTGCTTCGCACAGTGTCTTGTAATTCGGCATATGTTCATCAACAAGACCGGAGATGTCGATAATGACGCCATCATTAAGCCACTGAGCGGTAACCGTCCGGTTGAAGTTTCCGCTGACAGCCCGTGTAATGATATCCATCTGATCGTCAGTAGTGAGCATCAGGTTCACGCGGTTCACATACTGGTCACCAGGGAAGAACAACGGTTGAAGGTCAACATTGATATCCTCCAGAATTTTATCATGTACTGCCTGAGTTTCCGTCGTATCCGTATACTGGGAAAAGCCGTCGTCAACGCATGCAGCAACAATTTTAACAGGTTCTTCATTCGTCTTGCCGCTTGAAGAATCAGAAGATACAGAGGGAGCAGAAGACTGACTAGATTCAGAGGTCTGTGAGGAGGCGCCGCCACAGGCCGCTAGTGCGGAAGCCACCATAATAAGAGCGAGCACGAAAGATAATTTCTTTTTCATCATATCAAAACCTTTCTATTGCCATGATAGGGGAATAATGCTCTAAACAAACTCGGTTGGCCATCCTTGTTTTGTTGCTATTATACATGATATTCCAGTAGACGTCAATTGCAAAATCTTCATTTGCACAAAAATCAGACGATTTTATTATAAAATCTATATATTTTGAGAATATTTACAAGGCTGAAGCTGATTACAAATGAACTTTTGCTTTGACTTGCTTAAGCATAAAGACAACCCCCGGCTCTGCCGGGGAGTGTAAAGAAATTATATAGTATATTATAAAATATTCAGATAAAAACTTAACATAAAAATAGGACCATCCGTTTATAAAAGGATGGTCCTATTTTTGTGCTTTTACAAAGCAAAAATTCGCTTGCACTACATATTCCTAAGTGCTATAATGCAGCACATAACCAGTCTAAGGTTATTTTTCAAGCCCCAACTTTTTCAGCATCTCTTCCGGACTTAATCCTTTTTCTTTTGCAAGCCGTACCACGGAAGACATTCCGACTCTTCCCTTTCTCGTTTTGGGTGTTAAGATTGCCTTCTTCTTTTCTTCCAAAGAAACAATCGCCTTTTTGTGATATTCAATCTTGGCATCGAGATCGGCAATCCGCTCTTCTTTCGTACGATAAGTCCGTTTATTTGTTTCCATATTATCAACCTCTTTTTTTATTTTATGCTTTTAGTATATCACAATATGGAAGGATGTCAATGAAAAAATTACAGATTAATATGTGAATGCCTTTTAAATACTTTGAAACTTTATTCTAAGAGAGTGGGAGGAAAAAGAAAAGCCCAATCACGCGCAATTTTACAGATTTACCCGTGTACAATTGTCAAACAATATGCACAAGATGTAGGACAGTTTGATGCCGTTTTGCTTTGGAAACAAAGATGAGACGTGGAGAACTGTTAGGATTTCAATGGAATGCTATCGATTTTTCTGAACAATCTTATTCCGTATTTGCAGGCCAACGGAAATTCCTGCCAGACCAAAATTCCATATTCGCCGCAGAGCCTATAGAAAGGACGTTTATCCATTCCAGGTTCCGCCCCAGCAACGCAGCAGATTCATGCGCATCCCGCGCCAGCCTGAGCAATGTTTGGTAAGTTTCACGCGGGATCTGTCTCGTAAAATTTTCAGATTCACCTAGTTTGAACCTTTTCCGAAATATGGCCATTTAAAACCAGGATCATCGGCGGATTGCAGCGAATCTTCGGAACCTGCAGGAGCTCTTCCTATGCGCCTGTATACGTCTTGCCAAAGGCGAATGGCACTCAACCGCAACTATAGCGATCCATCTACACATACTCTCCCATACATGAAACCATTTTTATACGGAGAGCTCCTGCCTACTGATTCTCAAGTATCCGCATTTCAGGCTTCTCCCAAAAATCATAATCACCGACATCCTGAAGACGCTGAATCAGACGCTGACGCATACATTTCTGCAGCTTCTGATACTCCGCATGGTCAAGCAAATTATGCATATCATACGGATCCGCCGCAACATCAATTAGCTTTACCGGTTCCATTTTTCCACTTCGGTTATCCATCGCGTAAAAATATTTGCCGTCATAAAGCCCCCTCCAGGAAGCCAGCCCCAGCAGGAGATCTTTTTGGAGCCCTGTTTCCCCATTCAGAATAGCCGGCGCTACGGATACCCCCGGCAAATTGTCCGGCCTCATAATTCCCGCAAGCTCCAGCAATGTCGGTAAGATATCCACTGAATTGATCAATTCATTTGTCGTGCCTACCGGTACGCCCGGTCCCCTTACAATCATTGGCGTACGGTACGCATTTTGATACGGAACGCCTTTAAACCTCAGATATCCATGACATAACATATCCCCGTGATCAGAGGTGAACAGGATAATCGTTTTATCAAGCTGGTTCTGTTCCCGCAGCACATCGATAACTTTTCCGATTTCATCATCTACACAACTGATCATTGCATAGTATTCCTTGAGAAACAGCTGCGTTAATCGCTGGTATCCTTCCGGAACATTCGGATCCGTCTGCAGGCGGTCCGAATCATACCGGTCAAGATATTTCTGCGGCAGGAGCTGCGTCAGCAAATGCTGAGGAACCGTGTCGTAAAAGCTCAGCGGATTGGGGTTGCGGAGGATATCCTCTGTCAAGCCAAATCCAAACTTTTGATTGAGCATCCGCACATATTCTCTTGTTGCGGGCAGCTTATAAAGATCCGGCATCGTTGCAACATGCGGTTCGCTGTAATTTAATTGAAGAAGCCAAGGCTGTCCGGCGCTTTGACGGATAAAGTCAGCTGCGATGTTTGTGCGGACTTCAGCGCCATACTGTCCAAAATATTGTGTATCGCAATTTCCGTCCATATCATAAATCGGCGTGTCATAATGGTGGTCTCCGCCAGTTCCATACCAATGCTTCCACCCCATTCGATTTTCCGGTCGTACCCAACCGTCCTTTTCCTCAATCTCATCCAAACCGAAGTGAGATTTACCCACAAAACAGGTATCATATCCCGCTTCGTTAAAATAATCAGCCAGCCCTTTAAAATGCGGACAGAACAGATCCCCATTTCCTCTCACCCCATGCTGATGAGGATAAAGCCCGCTCTGAATTGTTGCGCGGTAAGGGGCGCAGACCGGAGAGGCCGAGATACAGTGATGGAACTGCAATCCTTCACGGCAGAGCCCATCAATATTAGGCGTTCGCACATCTGGATTTCCATAGCATCCAAGCCCTGTTCTTCGCAATTGGTCGGTCAGGATGAAAAGAATATTTGGTCGCTCCATTCGGTTGATATTCATAAATATTGCTCCATTCTTGATAAAGTCACGGTCAGGTAAAAATAAATTCCGCACCGTTCAGGCTGGCGGCCTGCAAAATTGGTAGCTGCGCTGTAATATGATCGTTTTCGTCAAAGCCGAATCGGAACTTACGCCGGAAACGGATCTGAAAATGCCTTTTTTCTTTGGGCAATAAGGTAAAAAAGTTATCTTCCAGATCCAACAGAAAAGAATCTGTTTGATCGGATACGCAGATATGCAAGGCAGCCAGATCCCCGTTATTCTGAATCTCTACTGTAAAGCTGTCATTTTCGGACCGCTTTATACTGCCGGTGAGGGCCGCTCCTTTTCTAAGGGCGGCACGATAGGGATGTTCCCTATCGGTACTGAAATAGTAGGTGTTCCGATAATGGGATGAACCTACAGATGCTGTCAGGCGGAGCAAAAAGAGTCCCTGTATTCTTTCCGGAATTACCCAGGATAATTTTCCCATTTCTTCTGCACCTTCCCGGATCCTCTGGGATTTGTAGCGTTTTTCAAAAAACTTTCTTCCATACAGGTCAAAAACCTGCACCTGCAGCATGCTTTCGGAGCTCACTGCGCCATCCCGCAATACGGTAAGATCTCCAAGGAGCATCTCCCCGCTTTTGTAATCGAGCTTTTGATAGCCAAAAACCGGATGCACCACCCGAAAGGCGTCCTTTGCCCAGAAATATGCCATTTTGGCCGCACCGTGATACTCCAGAAGATTGGTGCAGGAAATATTGGGCCATGGCTCATTGAGCTGCCAGATAATACTGCCGCTGTTATGAAAACACCGGCGGCGGTTTGCCTCCAAAATATAGCGCAGTCCTTCGGCCTGCATCCATTGGCTGCAGGCAATATACTGGCCGATTTCCTCCAAGCGGCCAAACATTTCAGTCTCTCTCTGATAGGTACACCACCAGTCGCCATGGAACCGCCAAATATCATTTTCCCGCATGGGCACAGGCTTTAATTCCTCCAATGGAAGGATTCTTTTCAAGGAAGCTAGCGATGACATGCCATCACAGCCGAACTCGCTGTGGAACAAACTATCTGAACTTCCGAAAAACTGATATTGGCCTGGATTCCCCTGATACTGCCACCAACCATGAACATCGTGGCTGTTTCCGGGGGTTTTGCTGATAAATTCACTCGGCCCGGATGCGGAGGTTGGGAG
>CAKXAF010000186.1:4818-5284 GCA_934869045.1 uncultured Nitrososphaerota archaeon
AGAAACATTCTGCCGGGATCAAGACGGCCGACAATTTCACGCAGCATTGCAATATTCCGATTGGATTCGCTGCAAGGGACACGATCTGCCTCCATCAACTCATTTCCGCCACTCCAAACAGCCAGACAGGTATGATTTCGTTTCTGAAGAACAGCAGCTTCCGCACTCCGTTTTAAGAGATCCAGAAATTCCGGCTTTTCAGAGGGAATATTATCGATACCGGAACTGGACTGGACAAATTCCTGCCAGACCAACAGACCCATTTCATCACAGCGGTTGTAAAACGTTTCCGTCTCTATCAGTCCGCCGCCCCAGACGCGCACCATGTTGCAATTCATTTCTTTGGCCCTATTCAAAATTTCATGCACCTGTTCGTCCGGAACATCCCCATAGATATGGTCAAGCGGGGTGATGTTTACGCCTTTCACATACATCCTTCTGCCATTGACAACAAACAGATATGGCC
>CAKXAF010000187.1 GCA_934869045.1 uncultured Nitrososphaerota archaeon
TGATTACCTCTGTGCTTGGCGCTTATCCGCTGACAGTCTCCGGTCTGCATGGACGTCAGATTTTTGTGACCTACCTTCTGATCCCGATGTATTTCGGAGGCGGCTTGATACCCACGTTCCTGCTGATGAATCAGCTTGGGCTGTATGGGACGCGCTGGGCGATCATTCTGCCTGCGTCCTTCAGCATCTGGAACCTGATCTTAGTAAGGACCTTCTTCACCAGCCTTCCCGAGGAACTGCGGGAATCTGCAAAAATGGATGGTGCGGGACACCTGCGGATCTTATTCCAAATCTATCTTCCCCTTTCCAAGGCGATCTTGGCTGTGGTGGCGATTTACAGCATCGTCGGACAGTGGAATAGCTGGTTCAACGCCCAGGTTTACCTGCCGACAACGGCTCTGCAGCCGCTGCAGATGTATCTGAAGCGGGTTCTTGTCCAATTGTCGGTAGACCTCCGGGAGCTTACCTCCGCGGAGCTTGAGGAAGCGGTTGAAAAGATGTTTTCCGCGACGCAGCTGAAGTACTCCATGATCATCTTCACGACGCTGCCTATCATTTTTACGTATCCATTTTTCCAAAAGTATTTCATCAAAGGCGTCATGGTCGGCTCACTGAAGGGCTGACCTGAAATAAAAACGCGAAAAATAAGAAAGAAGGAAGATTGCAATGAGAAAACTCCTGAAATCGATTGCGGCTGTCCTGTCCCTGACGGTGCTGTCTGCGGGGCTTTCGGCGTGCGGTGACAATGGTTCAGGCAGCACGCCCTCAAGTTCGGACAACAGCAAGACCCCGGAATCCTCTGTAGCCTCCACCCCGGAAACCAAGACCCATTCCCTGAAGATTTTGGGGCCGGACCCGGGAAATAAGGACATCAAGTATTCGGAGCGTGAGGAGTACGAGGTTTGGCAGGCGCTGCAGGATATGCTGAAGGAAAATGGCCTTGAGCTGGACATTGAGGCCGTTCCCAACGACCAGTATGAGGTCGTAATACAGACGCGCATGGCCTCCTCAGACCTTCCCGATATCGCCAACTGCTCCAACATTGACGACGCATCCCTGGTAGCCCTTGGGCAGAACGGGACAATTCAGGAGCTTGGCAGCGCTATTGCGCAGTACAGCAACGGCAACATTGACCACATGTATACAGAGGTCTATGACTCTGGCTATCCGCTGATTAAAACCGAAGATGGGAAGATCTATTGGCTGACCAATCTTCACAAGGGCGCTACCTTTGAGGGAAAAGAAGCCTCAATGGGCCTTGGCCTTCAACTTCGCAACGACTGGCTGAGCAGCATAAACCGCGAGATGCCCACAACTCTCGCTGAGTTTACCGATACGATCCGCGCCTTCCGTGAGCAGGACGTCAACGGAAACGGCCAGAACGATGAGATCATCCTTATCGACGCGCAGACCTTCGCCAACGGATTGGCGCAGATTTTTGGCCTTGGCAACGGCCTGGTTGCTCTTGATCCTGTAAACGGGAAAATTGTCTCCCCCTGGTATCAGGACAATATTCAGGAATATTTTACGTACTTGAAGAGCCTCATCGACGAGGGCCTCGTCGACCCCGCTACCATCGGCTCTTGGGATATTCAGAATCAACGCTTGGCGGAGAACCTCGTTGGCGCTTGGTACGCCTATGATTCCGCAACCTATCTGAACGGCTATGTCACCAACGGCACCGAAGGCGTCGACTATGAGCCGATCTTCACGCTGACCGATGCGGTAGAAGGTTCTACCCCCTGGAAGGAAGTGGAGACCGCCCAGCTTGTCTGGGACCGTTACTGCATGACCAAGGCCTGCACCGATGTGGAAGGTGCAATTAAATTCTTCGATATGATCTACTCTGAGGAATACGGATTGATCCTGTGCGCCGGTATTGAAGGCAAGGATTATGAAATCAAAGACGGCGTTCGGACTTCACTTATTAATGGCATGACCAACGCAGAGAAGGCAGCGGCCAGACGGACCACCGGTTCTCCCTTGTGGGGCGGCTTGCTTCCTCGTGTACAGCTGACCACGGAATATCCTTCCAAGGAAGCCTGGGAACAGAGCCTGAAAGAGTCCAACCATACCGATATTCAGATCGACGCTATGGGGAAAGCAGTAGATTATAAACAGTGGTGCCCGCTGATGATCAACAACTTCCTTGCGATGGCAACGGAGGAAGAGACAGAGACTCTCAACAAGATTCAAACCGGACTTCAGACCTATTCGGATGAGATGTGCATGAAGCTTGCTCTGGGTACGGAATCCCTTGATAATTTTGACAAAATCATCGAGGAGCTTAAGGATCTCGGCTTGGACGATTTGATTTCTGTCCAGCAGGCGCGCTACGACCGCTTTGTTGCAAATCAGAAATAAGTTCGAAAGACGGCGGGTTCCCTCCGGAAGTAGTAATCAGGTTAAAAATGTGATATGATAGGAACCAGTGGGCCGAGTATTGTGAATGAGATGCAGTTATCCACATACTCGGCCCCCTCTGTTTTGAACAGAGGGACAATTCCGTTGATGGGTCGTGAAAATTGTGAAACCAACGAAATACGGGAAATATTTCCGTCATAATATGCGGCTGTTTACCACGATTTTTGTTGCCATTTGTTTTGCTGTAACCGGCTTTTATCTTTGGAGCATGGTCCGCCATCAGACCCAACAGATTAAAACGGGGTATCAGAACGACACCCAGCGTATTGCGCTTGAACTGGATAACAAACTTGCCGGAATCCGCAATCTTCTGAACGATATTTCGAATATCACTTGGGTCAAAAAGCTTTCCACCTCTTCCGATGTCTTCCTGCGGGAATTTACGGCGTTGCAGAGGATCGAGTGCCAGACAGAGCTTTCCCGCTATCTTGCCATAGACAGTTCCATTATGGACATTGCGGTTTATGTAGCGGATCGCGAAATCGTCCTTTGCCAAAAGGGCTGGTTTCGCTGTAAGGAATACCGGTCCTATCTTCTTGACCGCTGTGACATTGAGCCAAACGATATTTTTGCCGCCGCCGCTAAGAAAAATGAAGCGGACGCGTTTTTGAATCTGGAGCTGAATACGCAGGACGGACGGAATACGATTATCATTAAGAGCCTGGTAAATGTAGCCGCTCCCCCGGCCAGTCTGATTCTTATTCTGAACCGGAACACGTTCAATCAAAGCATTGAGAAGCTAGGCGGTGAAAACGTCCTTGGCATAGAGGTGATGAATTCATCCGGCGGTATTTTGTTCCATACAGCGCAGAAGGAGGTGGACGGCTACCAGCTCACAACTCCGTCGGAAGTTCTTCCGGTGTCTTACCGTGTGACCTATTTAGAGCCATCTGCCGTTTTAAGTCAGTACAGTTTTGTAAACCTGGTTTTCTGTGGGATCCTGTTCATCATGCTGGCGCTGGCTCTGCTTGCTGCCTTTCTGCTGTCGCTTCACAATATCCGCCCTTTGCAGAAGCTGATGGATTCCATCAGCGGGCTTATGGGAGAATCACAGTCTCATCCGGGTGAGACCTCGGAATTTGAGCAGATCGAAGCCTCCTTCGCACGGCTTTACGCACAAAAACAGGACCTGCAGGAAAACATCCGCGAAAACTACAATCTTACGCGGCAGTATGCGCTGATGTTGGTTTTGTCGGGCGACCAAAAATTTTGGGAATGGGCGCGGCACTTTGAGACGCTGGGGATTCCGTTTACAGAAGACCAGAGCTATTCCGTCTGGATTCTGACCCAGAGGCAGGATCCGCCGGAGCAGATTGATTATGTCGCCGTCTTTTTGGAACTTCCGTTAGAGCTTGTCTCAGCAGAGGAGATCCCGGTAGGACCGATGCAGACCGTACTGATTCTCGGCCAGAAGGCTCCGTCTGCGTGCGCTCATTACGAACAGGCTGCAGAACAGGCAAAGCAGCTGATATTGGAACGCTATGGTGCGTTAGTTGAGTTCCAAATCGGGAAATGCTGCGGCCCAGGCATTCTGGGCATTTCGCAGTCTTATCACGAGCTGACGGAGGTAAGCAATCAAAAGGGGAAAGATCCCGCCTATCGAAAAACCGGCAGAGAACTTGCACAGTATATTGAGGAGAACTACTGCGACCCGGATATGTCGCTTAAAGACCTGAGCAACCGGTGGAATCTTTCCGTACCCACTGTTTCACGCCTCTGTAAGGAAGCGCTCGGAACGAGTTTTATCGATTACGTGACCAAACTGCGGCTTGAAAAGGCAAAACAGCTGCTGCAACTGGGCCTCAGTCCCGCAGAAGTTACTGAGGCGGTGGGATATGGCAGCGAGTATTCGTTTCGACGGGCTTTTCAGCGCAATGAAAACTGTCGCCTCCAGGATTGGAAGCCTTCGTCTCCCTCCCCTTGAGACGGCCGCTAATCAATAGCACAACTTTGGAGGAATCCTATGGAATTATCCAGACATGCGCCGGTTTACCTGATCCTGCCCGGTAAGCCGACTTTGCGCGAGCAGTTTGCTGCGGACGAGCTTTCCCGCTACCTATTTTTAGTCCTAGGCGTCAAAGCGGAGAAGGCGGACAGTGCAATACCGGGAGCGAACAGCTTTTTGATCGGCGGACCTGGGCGGAACGCCGCTTCTGCTGCATTCCTCACAAAGGAGGAATTTCATGGAGCTCTTACGGGCGCGGAAGGAATCTTTTTGGAAATACGGGACAATATCGCCCTTATCGCAGGAAGCGAGGGCTTTGACGATTGCGAACGCGGCACGGTCTATGCCGTCTACGAGTTTCTGGAGCGATACCTTGGCTGTTCGTTTGCCGCATACAGTGGGCCAGGGGTACACGCGGGCGAGGTGCTTCCTGTCCTTGACTGGATTGCCTTACCCAACGGACGCTATGTCAAGGCAGGAGCGGACCGATCTTACCGCACTGCGATCGTTCAGTACGGCGAGGCGGCGGGCTGCCCCATTCACGAGCTGAATCTGCCGTTTATCAGCTGGCTTGCCAAAAACCGGTACAATCGTATCCTCACATGGGCAAGCATCTATGAGGCATATAAAGAGACCGGGCTTGTAAGGGAACTTGAAAAACGGGGGATCCGTTTGAGCGTGGGACATCACGAATCTTCGCAAATGTGGTTGCCCTACTATGGAAACCGCTGTTTCTCCGAGCATTATCGGGAGACGCACCCCGAATATTACCGGCTGGAATCCGACGGATCGCGCTACAGGCCCAAGGACGCGGACGGTCACACCGGGCAGTGGATCCTTTGCTCGAGAAATGAGGACTGTATTGCGCAGGTTGCA